>JAFXUY010000047.1 GCA_017524785.1 Bacteroidales bacterium
CCCCAGGTGGTCTCGCCGATGGCCAGCTGGTGCTCGTTGATGAAGCCCACCACCTGGTAGGTGTGCGCCGGCTGCGGTATCTCTATCTGGAACTTCAGCGAGCCGTAGTTGTAGAGCTTCAGCGTGGCGCCGTCGGGATGGTCGGCAGCGGGGCAGTAACGCAGCTGGCCGTAGCGTGTGTGGCTGTCGGCGGCATAGGTGATGAAGGTGCTGCCATCGGCCGAGGCTCCCTTGCTGACAATGAGGTTGGTGCAGGCCATGGCGTATGTGCCGGCAACCATCAGAATTACGAAAAACAGTCGTTTCATATCGTTCTAATTTAGAGTGCAAAGATACAAATTTTTCGGCATTTCGACATTTTTTAGTACTTTTGCACTCGTAATGAAACGTGCAACGAACATATTTTTATCCGCCATCATGCTGACACTGATGCTATTGGGAGTATCGGGGGTATCGGTGGAGAAATGTTCATGCACAGGGCGGATAGCGCTGACTATACCTGTCGAGATGGGATGTTGCCCCGGTGAGAATGGGTGTATGACGGTGAAGACAATACACCTGTCGGACTATGTGCCCTCGATTACGGCACACGTCGACATGCCGTTGCAGCCATTCCTGTTCCCGCTGTTCACATCCTACAATATAGAATCACAGACTCCTGCCATCCGGCATATGGGGGCGCCAAGTGCCGCTGCACCTCCGGGAGGCAAAGCGAGCACCGTTACTGTACTGAGAGTCTGATTGCGATGCATTAATGTTTCTACTCGTTAATGTTACAATAATCAGATAAACGTACAATCATGATAAAAAGACTTTTTGTTGCCAGCCTCTTTATGCTGGCAACCATCAGTGTCGGAGCACAGACCGACACCACACGCAGCCGCACGCTGGAGGAGGTCTCCATCCAGCAGCGCAAGGCCGAGGGCGTGTCGCGCATGGGCGGCGCCCAGAACGGCACCGAGATAGGGCAGGACGAGCTCTTCCGTGCCGCCTGCTGCAACCTGGGCGAGAGCTTCGTCACCAACCCTTCGGTCGACGTCAACTACAACGATGCCGCCGTCGGCGCACGCCAAATCAAGCTGCTGGGCCTCAGCGGCCAGTATGTGCAGATGCTGCTCGAGAACCTGCCAGTCACCCTTGGCGCCGCCATGCCCTACCAGCTGGGCTATGTGCCGGGAGCGTGGATGAAGAGCATCTCAGTGAGCAAAGGGGCGTCGAGCGTCAAGAACGGTCCGCAGAGCATCACCGGTCAGATCAACGTGGAATACCTCAAGCCCGACGAAGAGCCGGGCCTGCTGCTAAACATCTACGGCGACAGCCGCCTCAAGGTCGAAGGCAACGCCATGGGCAACATACACCTCAACAACCACCTGAGCACCGAGGTGCTAGCACACTACGAGCGCGACTTCATGCACATGGACGAGAACGGCGACGGCTGGCACGACTCGCCTAACGTCAACCAGCTGCACCTGCAGAACCGCTGGAAGTATCAGAAAGGACGCTACATCATGCATGCCGGCATAGGCTACCTGCAAGAGGAGCGCGAGGGCGGACAACTGCTGTCCTTTGCCACCAACCCCTACCGCGTGCTCCTCGACTCACGGCGTATGGACGCCTATATGAAGCACGCCTACCTGCTCAACCGCGAGCACAACACCAACCTCGCATTCTTCGCCACCGGCAGCCTCTACGACCTTGACGGCACCTTCGGCCTAAAGAGCTATGCCGACCGTCAGCAGAGCCTCAATGCCCAGCTGGTGCTCGAGCACGACTTCAACGACAGCCACAACCTCTCCACTGGCCTCAGCTTCAACGCCGACCTTATGGACGAGACCCTTTCAACCGTCAACCTTCAATCTTCAACTTTAGAGTACACCCCCGGCGCCTATGCGCAGTATACCTACAAGCCCAGCTATAAGTTCACCGCCATGGCGGGCCTGCGGGCCGACTACAGCACTCTCTACGACCGCACCTATGTCACCCCGCGCCTGCACGTGAAGTGGGTGCCTGCCGACTGGATGACGCTCCGCGTCTCTTCGGGCAAGGGCTACCGCACGCCGCATGCCTTGGCCGAGAACCACTACCTGCTCACCTCGGGGCGCACCCTCGTGGACAGCGTCACACGGCAGGAGGAGGCCTGGAACAGCGGTCTCAGCCTGGCTTTCTATATCCCTGCCGGCGACCGCACCGTGACCCTCAACGCCGAGTACTACTACACCGACTTCATCAACCAGGCTGTGGTCGACTACGACAGCGACCCCACGAGTATCGTCATTGCCGACCTCGACGGGCGCTCCTTCTCGCACACCGCCCAGGTCGACGCCACCTACGACATCACCGAAGACCTCAACATCCTCGCCGCCTTCCGCTACAACTATGTGCGCTGCACCTACGACGGACGGCTGCTCGAGAAGCCGCTACAGAGCCGCTACAAAGGCCTTGTCACCCTCAGCTGGAAGCCCATGCTGGCCTTGTGGCAGATAGACCTCACCCTGCAGCTCAACGGTGGCGGCCGCATCCCAGCCTACATAGACGCCGATGGCACCCTGGTCAACGGCGAAGAGTTCCCCGCCTACCCGCAGCTCAACCTGCAAGTGACACGCGAGTTCCGCCATTTCTCCCTCTATGTCGGTGGCGAGAACCTCACCAACTACCGCCAGCCCAACCCCGTGGTCAATGCCGCCAACCCGTGGTCCGCCACCTTCGACCCCACCCTCGTCTGGGGTCCCGTCCACGGCATCATGGTCTACGCCGGCATCCGCATGAATTTCTGGAAAATATAAATAATAACGTAAAACATAAAACGTAAAACCAACTATGAAACAGCTGTTTTTAGTCATCCTCTCCGCCATGATGCTCATGGGCGCCGGCAAAGACCTCCGCGTGCTGGTGATGACACCCACGCCGCAGATGCACTGCGAGAACTGCGAGAACAAAATCAAGAAGAACCTCCGCTTCGAGAAAGGCGTGGTGAAGATAGAGACCAGCGTCCCGGAGCAGACCGTCGCCGTCACCTACGACGCCTCGAAGACCGACGTCAAGAAGCTCCAGGCCGCCATGAAGCAGATAGGCTACGACACC
>JAFXUY010000048.1 GCA_017524785.1 Bacteroidales bacterium
GGAACTTTCATCCGGAGTTTCCTGAAGTGTTTCTTCCAGTAGCGCGGCAGTTTGCCTTTAGCGTTGCGCCAGTTCATGGGCTTAGCCTCAAAAAGGTGGTCGCCGGGATAGTTTCCCGAGTGGAACTCGTCGAGGTAGCATTCATAGACTAGTTCGGAGCAATACATTGCGCCGTTATCCGGCAGGAAAGCGTCGTCGTAGGGCTGGCCGATGTACGAGCGGGCTCGGTTGAGAATGGAATCAATCTCAACATTCGAAATATCCGCCTTCAGACGATAGACATCGGGGAAGAAACCGCGACGGTAGCGCAGGGGCCTCCGTGCTACACCCTCTTTCGGAGTGGCGTCGATAACCCACACCGTGTCGCGGGTCGTGCTTTCGACGATAGCCACATGGGTGTAGTGCCCCGTGCTCTCCTTGATGGCGTCCCCCATACCCTTGGAGTCGGCGAAGAAGAGCAAGTCGCCGGGCCGCAGGCCGACAAGACTGCTGTTCGAGAGGAAACTGCGGTGCATCATCCCTTCGGGCATCATGGGCAGCAAAGCCTTCCACAGCATGGGTTGGTAGGTAACGAAAGCCGCGCTGTCGCCCTTGAAGGTCATAGGGAGCATCCATGGGAAATAGTTGCCGCAGTTGACATCGCTGTGTCCACGAGCAATCAGAGTGTCGCCCTTGCGGTTGATGAAGACAAGGCCGTAGCCGCTGCCGCTGGTGCACCAGCCATGATCGCCGAGGTAGACCTTCTCAAGGTCCACATCGCCCTCCTCGAGGCCGAAGTCGCACGGCGAGGGGAAAAGACTGTACCTATCGCCCATACGCAACAATGTCCTTTCTATGCTGTCGGCAACGACCGACCGCGTTACCAAGCGATTGCTGTCCACTGTGTTCTCGCATTCGCGCAGGCGGTCGCCCTCGCGGGTGAAAGTCACCACATGCTCATCGTAGTGGAAGCAGCCCGATACGTATGTCTTTATCTCCACGCTCTGCAGGCCGCTCTCAACAAAGTGGGAAAGCGGCTGGCGATAGGTGTAAGGCTCGATGTGTCCAGCGGTGTCGACGCTGTAGTTTTGGTTGTCGTAGCATAGGATCACGATGCGGTCGACGCGGTCGGGGTCAGGGTTCATCTCGCGTATACCCAAAGGCTTGGCAATGCGATACCACCCTATGGCATCCTGCAGATATATACTCTTGCCATCGTGGCGCCAGAGACAGCCTCCGTGACTGATGATGGTGGGCAGATATAAGTTAGCATATTCCCCGTGTTCGGCGATAGTTTCGGCGAAGACATCCTCGATAGTTTTATCCTCGGTAAAAAGACCGCAGGTGTCGGTCCGGCCGTCGGGGGCGATGCGCACCACGCCGGACGCTGTATTAAGGTAGACCCGTCCGCCGATGATGCCGCAGATACGCTCTAGGGACAAAAGCCGTTCCCGCACTACCCGCTGACGTTCCAAACTTTCGATATACAGTAGTTGGCCGCTGTCATTGATAGCCCACAGGTTGCCAGAGACAGTGTCGACCTCGAAGTCGACCAAGGGCTGCCATGTAGGCTGCCACTGCAGGCTGTCGCCCAAGGGGGTGATAAAACTCATACCAGCCTGGACGGCGAGAAGGCAACCCCGCCATGAGCGCACACGCGTAACCCAATATTGGTTGTGTGGATTGGTTACTTTGTACAAACCTTGGTCGAGAGGTGTGGACCATCGGTGCCAGGTGTGCCAGTTGTCGTGGGTGGAATAGATGCGGTTACCGTGGCCGGCAATCCAGCCGCTGTCGGCAGTCGGCATATAGATATCGTTGATTCCCTGTCTGATTTCGAAAGCGCTGTCGCGCAGCACAGAGAAAGTGCGGCCGCTGTCGGCGCTGAAAGTCAATATACCGTTGTTGGACCCCATCCAGAGGCGGCCATCGGAATGGTAGCAGAAGCCGTCAATCCAATGCGTTCCATGACCAAAGTGCACGGTGTCCCATGTGTGTCCACCATCGGTGGTGCGCATGACAAAATTGTAGGAATGCACACCCTCATCGGGCAAGAAGCCTGCCACCACAGCAGTATGGTCGCCGAAGGGGGCCACACGGTCCATAGTGGGCTCGTTATTGAAGGCTCCTTCAGCCTTGGCACTATGCAGGTGCCATGAGGTTCCGATACTGTCGGCATTGTAAACCTCGCCACAACGGGTGACCATCCATACCGAGCCTGACGACGAAATACCAACGTGATTAGCACATCTTACGTTGAGGTCAACGCGGCGGTCGCGCTGTTGCGCCTGGAGAGCGCCGTACACAACGAGAAGGGTTATTATCAGAAGTGCAGTCCTCTTCATTAACAGCTGTTTTAGAATGCAAAGATACGAAATAAAATGTATATGTCGCAAAAAATGTGTATTTTTGCATCCGCAATGGAACAGAACAACGAAAGCAAGATGGGTATTGGAGGCTTGCTGCGCAGGCTGCTGCCGTTCGTGCTGCCCTACCGCTGGCTGCTGGTTGCCACATTGGCGCTGACCTTCGTGGGGTCGCTCATGGCGCAGGTGAATGCCGTGGTGCTCGACCGTGCGGTGGACCGCATCAACGCCTTGCTGCACCTTGACGGTGGCTTCCAGTGGGGCGTGGCGGCTCGCATACTGATAACAATAAGCATCATTCTGCTGGGCAAGGAAGTACTGGCGGCACTCATCACCTTCGGTCAGCGTGTCTTCGGCGAGAAGATACGCATCAACGTGAGCCGCGACCTCTCGCTGCGTGTGGTGGACCGCATACTGCAGTTCCGCATGGCTTTCTTCAGCCAGGACGGCAACGAGCCAGGGAAACTGCAGACCCGCATCGACCGCGGTATCATGAGTCTCAGCAATACGGTGAAGAACTTCTTTATCGACATACTGCCACTCTTCACCAGCGCCGTGCTGGCCCTGGTGCTGATGTACGCCGCCAACGTCTACGTGGGTCTGGTGGCCACAGCCATCATTCCAGTATACTTCTGGATTACCGCTGTGCAGGGTCGCCGCATGAAGGGCTGGCGCCACCGGGTGTTCGGCACCCACCAGCAGCTGAGCCACGGCATCCTGAACATCATCGAGAGCATGGGTGTCATCAAGTCGTTCAATCGCGAGCGCGTGGAGGCCGACAAACAGGCCGCCCTGCAGGAGCAGAGCACCGACCAGCAGTTGCAGACGCGCCGCATCTCGTTCCTCTATGAGGGATTGAAGACCTTCGTGGAGCAGATTGGCACCGTGCTGATTATCATACTCACGGCCTATCTGGTGTTGACCGACTATCCTGGCATGTCGATAGGTAAGATAATGTACCACGTGCTGCTATTCAGCAATGTCAGCGCTCCTATCCGTCAGCTGCACCGTATCTACGACGACCTCAACGACGCGCTGGTCTATGCCGAGGGCTTCTTCGGCATACTCGATGCCGAGCAGGAAGTGGAGGAAAGCGGCAAGTATCATCCCGAGCGGGTGGAGGGTCGCTTCGAGCTTTGCAATGTGGAGTTCACCTACCCCAACGGCACCCATGCCATCCGCGACCTCTCGATGACCATCGAGCCGGGCAAGACCACCGCTTTGGTTGGCCTCAGCGGTGCCGGCAAGAGCACCATCGTCAACCTGCTCGACAAGTTCTACTCGCCCGACAGCGGCAGCATCACCCTCGACGGTGTGCCCCTCGGCGAATGGGACACCGAGGCTCTGCGTGAGCAGATAGGTTTGGTGCTACAGAAGAACCATATCTTCAGTGGCACCATCGAGGAGAACATACGCTACGGTCGTCCCGGCGCTACCCACGAGGAAGTGCTCGAGGCGGCACGCAAGGCCTACATCTACGATCAGGTGATGGCTCTGCCCGACGGCTTCAACAGCAATGCCCTGCAGCTCAGTGGCGGTCAGCAGCAGCGCATAGCCATTGCGCGCATGTTCCTCAAGAATCCCCCAATCATCTTCCTCGACGAGCCCACGGCCAGCCTCGACGCCATAGCCACAGAGCAAATCAAGAACTCCATCGACGCCATCAAGCAAGGCCGCACCGTTATAGTTATCAGTCATAATATAGGACAGATAATTGACAGCGATGCCCTCTATGTGCTCGACACGGGCCACTGCGTGCAGAGTGGAACCCCGACCGAAGTGTATCGCCAAGGAGGCCTCTACAAAGAGATATTCGACGCTTCGGCACGAAGCATGAATGTGGACAAAATTGCAGACACACTGACCTGAATGCAGCAAAGGCAGCGCACATATATCGCCATTGACCTCAAGTCGTTCTACGCCTCGGTAGAGTGTGTGGCACGCGGGCTCGACCCGTTGACAACCAACCTCGTGGTGGCCGATGTCTCGCGCACAGAGAAGACCATCTGCCTGGCGGTGACACCGTCGCTTAAGCAGTACGGCATTGGTGGACGGGCACGGTTGTTCGAAGTGGTAGAAAAGTTGCGCGAGGTTAACTTCGACCGACTATGCCATTCGCCGGAGGGTCTTTTCCATGGCAAGTCGGTCAACGACAAAGAACTGCAGGCACACCCCGACTGGGAGGTGGACTATATTGCCGCTCCGCCCCGTATGGCGCACTACATAGAGATGAGCGCCAAGATATATGACATATACTTGAAATACATTGCACCCGAGGACATACATATCTATTCGGTGGACGAAGTGTTTATGGATGTCACCAACTACCTGAAGAGCTACCGCAAAACGCCGCACGAGCTGGCCATGACGATGATACGCGATGTGCTGAAGCAGACTGGCATCACCGCCACTGCCGGTATTGGTACCAATATGTATCTCTGCAAGGTGGCTATGGATATCATGGCCAAGAAGATGCCTGCAGACAAAGACGGCGTGCGCATTGCCGAGCTGGACGAGATGTCGTACCGCCGCCAGTTGTGGGACCACCGGCCACTCACCTCGTTCTGGCGTGTGGGACGAGGCATAGCCCGCAAACTAGAAGCCAACGGCATGGATACTATGGGCAAGGTTGCCCGCTGCTCAATAGAGAACGAAGAACTGCTTTACAAGCTCTTTGGCGTCAATGCCGAGCTGCTAATCGACCATGCCTGGGGCTGGGAACCGTGCACCATCGACCTCGTGAAGGCCTATCGCCCAGAAACCAACTCGTTCAGCAGCGGACAGGTACTAGGCGAAGCCTATGAAAGCCAGAAGGCCAAGGTGGTGGCTATGGAGATGGCCGACGCTATGGCGCTAAAGCTTGTTTCAAAGGGTTTGGTGGCATCACAGGTTGTGCTCGGCGTGGCTTACGACGTGGGAAACATTACCGACCCCAAGCGTCGTTCAGTTTTTCGTGGTGAGGTTACAACCGACTACTATGGCCGCCAAGCCCCCAAAGGTGTGCATGGTGCGGCTGGCTTCGACAGCCCAACGTCGTCGTCGCGTATCATCACCGAAGCGGTGGGCAAACTTTACGATAACCTGGTGTCTCCGGATTTGCTTGTGCGGCGGCTGAATGTTACAGTAAACGGTGTTGTCCCGGCTGCGAAGGTGCAAACAGAATCGGTGCAGCTCGATTTGTTTGCCGACCCCGATGAGGTCAACCGCGAGTGCGAGGAACGCCAGTCCAAGCTGGACAAGGAACACCGTCTACAGGAAGCGCAGGTGGCGGTGAAACGCCGCTTTGGCAAGAATGCAGTGCTTAAAGGGCTGAACTTCGAAGAGGGCGCCACCGCAAAAGACAGAAACAAACAGATAGGAGGGCACAAAGCATAGAGATGACTGATGAATATGACGACATAATCAACCTGCCGCACCATGTGTCGCAGCGCCATCCGCAGATGTCAATGATGGCACGTGCTGCACAGTTCGCTCCGTTTGCTGCGGTTTCGGGCCACAGCGATGCTGCCCACGAGGTGGAACAAACACACACCGTCGAGGACGAACTGTTGTTCGAGGACGAGGAATATATATAAAAAGAGAGTCGCAATTGCGACTCTCTTTTTCTTTTGTCAATCTGTGGGTGACTTAACCCTCCTGGATAGCGCCAGTGGGGCAAGCGCCAGCGCAGGTACCGCAGCTAACGCAAGCGTTCTCGTCAATCTTGTAGATGTCGCCTTCGCTGATAGCTCCGACGGGGCACTCATCGATGCAGGTGCCGCAAGCAACACAGATGTCAGTGATTTTGTAAGCCATTTTGTTTCTGTTTTTTAGGATTAATATTGCAATATTTTTTGCTTTGAAAGCGAGTGCAAAAGTACTAACTTTTCCCGATATGGCAAAATTATTTCACCATTATTGGTGAGTGATGCATTGTTCGGTGTTGTTTATCAAATTGTTGCAGGCAGAAGTTCTTCTTGCCAACCCAATATCCTCCAGTCAGGATTATGCTTTTTAAGTCTATTGTTATATAGAGATTCCTTAAAATATTAGTGCCAGCAGCACCCACAGCCAGTGGGCTGCGATGCCGGCGCAGAGGCCGCCAACGGTGTGGGCTCCGATAGCCTTGCCGATAAGTTTGCGATAACCAAGGCTGTCGAGCATGGCGGTATGTGTGCTGAGGTAACCGCTCCAGCACATGCCCATGGCGGTGAACACTGCAATGGCGTTGTTGGTGATGATGCCGTCGGCCACAAACTTGGGTAACAGACCGATGGCGGCACCAACGGCACCCAGTGCGGTGATGGGGAACGACACCAACGCACCGCTTTCAAAGCCGAACAGCCAGTAAAAGATGAAGTTCACTTTATCAGCAAGCCACGTGATTACAGGCACGCCTTCGTAGGCGACACCGGTGTATTCGCCGTTGGCGCCAGCAGGGCCAAAGGTAAGCATCATCACTATGGTCGAGATGCAGAGCACGCCAGGAATAATGGCCACGCCTATACCCACGCCGCTCTTGCCGCCGTCGAGCATGGCATTGAGGAAACGTTGGAAGGCATTACCCTCGCTCTTGAACGATATGTTCTGCTCGGTGCCTTCTTCTTCGGTTACCGGACAGTCCATCTCGGGATAGCTCTTCAGTGTGAAGCGTTGCATTAGGCGTGTGCTGACGACGCTGCCTATCACTGCCCCCAGCAGTCCCACAAGGGCGCCCTTGCCAAAGCCCAGACCGGTCATGAATGCTATCACCACCAGACCCATGCCGAAAGCGGTGCCGAAGTTAGTGAGGCTCACCAGCTGGTATTTTTTGAAATAGCGGGCGAAGTTGTTATCCTTGGCCAGCGAAATGATGGCGGGGTTATCGCTCAAGAAGGTCATCACGGCACCCAGGGCTGCCACACCGGGCAGATTGTAGAGGGGTTTCATCAACGGACGCAGTATGTTCTCCATCAGTCGCACCACGCCGAACTCGGTTAGCAGCTTCGAGATGGCACCCATCAGCACGCAGATAGCCATGATGTAGAACACCGTCTCAAGCAGCAGGTGGTAGGCCGTCTGCATGAAGGTATTCAGCATGTTGGGCAACGTCATGCGGTAGGCAAGGAAGCCGAAGAACGCAAAGAATATCACCAGGAAAATGAGAGCCTCGAGGCTGCGGCTGGTGGTGAATTTCATCCGGCGCGGCTTGCCGTTGTGCTTGTTGGGGTCGGTCTCGTGGTGGCGGAACACCTCGAAGGGGTTGAATACGCTTAACAGCGTGTGACGCGGCTTGTTCTCATTGTTATTGTCGCTCATATTGTTTTAATTTTCAACTTTCAATTCTTCTTGAACAGCTTGTAGTAGTCCATGGTCCATGTGGCGCCGATGTTGAAGTTCCATGTGGCGTCGGTCACCTGCTGGTTGGTGATGGCATCGGTGTAGCTGTCGGTCATGCGGCAGCCGTAGATGTGCAGGCGCACGTTCTTCTCGGCGTTGGCATACCATTCGAAGCCCAGGCCGTAGCGGGCCGAGGTGTGGCCTGCTGCCAGCTGGTGATCCATCGACACCGACGAACCCAGCGTCACCTCCGACTTGTTCTGCTCGTACATCCCCTTGACGAAGATGTTGAAGCGGTCGGTGAAATAATAGTTGGCGCAGCTGACAAAACCGAAGTTCTTGCCCCAGTCGTCGAACGACAGTGCGTGGTGCATGAAGTCGAGATAGATGTCCCACTTGTCATACACCAGTTTGTTACCAATCATAATCATGTTCAGGTAGTGGTCCCATTTGTACTCCACCATCGATGTGCTCCACAGCGTTTGCCAGTGGCCCACCTTGCCCGACCAATACAGGTTGTACGACACCAGGCCGGCATCGTAGTTGAGGCCGTTATAGTTGACATACGGCGAGTTGCTCACCTGCGCCACGAATGTGTGGTTGCCGTCGTTGGTTATATATGCGCCGCTGGCCGCCAGCTGGAAACAGTAGATGTTGCGCCATATATTGGTGGGAAAGTACACGTCGATGGGCGATGCGTCGTACTCGAATCCTCCCAATGCCATGGCGTCCTTACCGAAACGCAGACGCCAGTTCTGCGTCGGCATATAATCCAAATAGAGAAAGTCTGTGTTGTCGAAGAACGTCACCGTACCTTGGTTGGCTACAATGCGCTGTTTGAAATAGTAGCTGAAGTGGCCGCCCAGGTTGCCTCCAATCATAATGTTGAAGTATTTGCCGTGAAATCCCAGGTTGGGGGTCGAGTCGGTAGTGGTGTACTCGCCGTCGGCCCTCACCTCCATCTTTAATTTGTTGAAGGCGTCAGCCCATGTCAATTGAGCCGCCGCAGGCAGTGTGACACCTGTGAATATGGCGGCAATAGCCAATGTTAGTATTTTTGTTTTCAATGTATTATAGATATTAGTCGTTAATAATTCAAATTGCAAATATACTAATTTTTATTTAATACGCGAGAGTCCTCTTTATGTCGGCTTTAAAAAAGACGATGCGACGCATCCCGCGTTCGCTGCCATGCAGGTGCCAACACGCCCATTTCTTCGGTATTTCTTCGGTATTTCTTCGGTATTTCTTCGGTCATCCACTGAAGAACAACTGAAGAACAACCGTAGAACAGATAGAGCAGGGTGCCGGTCAGGGCGGGTTCGAACCTTGCCGCCGGAGCGAGCCGGATTGTTGATAAGTATTGTGTCCCACCGTCCGTAAGGGCATGTATAGTTGTTGTTTTATAGCGAGTTAGGTGTGTTTTTCCTATGTTTTTGCCGTTTTTGCCTGATTGGTGTCTTTTTTTTGTGATTTTTGATCCATTCGCCTCCTTTTGCGTGGCCGCAGGCTGGTACCGAGCAAAATTTTTTCTTCGCAGGCGGTACTGATTGACAGCGAGTTCCGTCTGATGGAGATTTTTTTTTGAAAAAATATTTTGGTAGTTTTGAAAAAGGTTGTACTTTTGCATCCGCTTTCGCCCAAAAAGATGGGTGTTGAAAAAAAAAGCGACAGTTGTTTGAAACGGATGAGAAGAAAGAGATAGCGTGTGTCGGCATACATATAACAGATATGTGTGAGACACGAAGACGAGTCAAGAAGGTAGAAAAGAACAATTCTTACAATGAAGAGTTTGATCCTGGCTCAGGATGAAC
>JAFXUY010000049.1 GCA_017524785.1 Bacteroidales bacterium
GTGGTGGTACGCCGTCTGTTCGATCTGGCACAGCCCCACCGCGCCTACTTCGGCGAGAAAGACTACCAGCAGATTGCCGTCATCCGCAACCTGCTGGAGCAAATCAAATATCCCATCGAATTGGTCCCCTGCCCCATCGTGCGCGCCGATGACGGCCTGGCCCTGAGCAGCCGCAACATGCGCCTCTCGCCTGCCGCCCGCCAGATGGCCCCCGCCATCAACGCCACCCTCGAGCAGGCCGCCGAGATGGCCGAGTACGAGGAGGTCGACGACGTCAAAGAGTGGGTGCTCGACACCCTGGCCTCGTGGCACGAAGTGAATGAATGCGGCGAAGGCTTGCAGTTCGAGCCCGAATACTTCGAGATTGTCGACGCCATCACCCTCCAGCCCATCGCCGACTGGGACGAGGCCGGAGAGCATGGCGCCGTGGGCTGCATCGCCGTCTGGCTCGACGGCGTGCGTCTAATAGATATTGTGAAATTCTAAATCCCATAAGTCCACACAGGGGATTACTAAATGACCACACGACTACTCAAACATCTCGTCGGTGACGGTCCAAGTGTGGCAGCACACGATGTCCCTGCCATGGCTTGAGCGCGGGGAATAGTCGTGGTAGGCATAGTGCGACGAGGTGAAACAGTAGGGACTCGTGGCATCGAGGCTGTCGGCCGGATGCCATGTTCTTACCACTTGTTTGCCACGTATCAGTTGTACGCTGTCGCCCAGCATGTGGGCCTTGATGTATCGCTCGGCACTCGCGGCATCGGAGAACGACATGCTCCCGTAGAGATTTCCCACGGACTGCAGCTCGGGCCAGAAGTAGTACCGGTTGCTGGTGTCGCCCGGCAAGTGGTCGAAATAGTCGCCCGCCAGGACCAGGGTGTACTCGCCCGAGGCCTCGTTCACGATGTTCCATTCGTTTTCATACTCCACCTCGCAAGAGGCAAAGGTCATTGCCATCATGGCTGCTGCCATGACAATAAGTGTCTTTTTCATAATGACTTGTATTTACGTTATTGTATCTATATTATTTCAGCATCCAGTTGACGCCCAGCAGGGCGTTGGTCTCCAGCATGCCGGTGCGGAAGCCGACACCTGCGGCAAGGCCGGCCTGCGCCTTGAGTTGCAAGTCGGGCGTGGCTTGCCACATCACCTCGGCCACGCCGCCGACGTTCTCCATGCCGGCGCTAATCATCAACCGGTCGGTAGCCAGCCAGCGGGCCATGATATTGAACTGGAATGGTTTGTCGCTTTGCCTAGCATAGACAGTATTAGTGCCCAGAAGGCGGTCTTTCCCAAAAGCGTAGCTCAATCCGTAGTCGAGCACCCAGCGGCTGCCAAAATGGTTGCGGAACTGGAAGCCCAGCACCACTGACTTGCCACCACCAGGAGTATCCCAACCGTAACCAGAATATCTAATAAACTGATGGCTATATACCAAACTGGCCGACACCTGCGGCACCCAGCCTAGGCCACCCTCATATATCAGCATCTTCACTCCCAGCATGGGGTTGAGCATAGGTAGGGTATCAGAGAATTCACCTGAAGAGAACGTATAATGATATCTCGTGTAGGCACCAGACAGGCCTGCCATCAGCTCGAAGCGGTTGCCGAGGCCGAAGCGCAGCGTGAGTCCGCCACCGAGATCACGATAGGTGTCATGGATACTAACGGTATGACTACCGTTGATAGGGACAGCCATGTACTCCTCTCTGTCTCTACTAAGACTGTACCATGTGGCCGCACCGCTCAGCTGCAGATGGCCCTTGCCCACGGTGTTTGGACCCGTGGTGCGGAGCAGCGGGTTGGTGTCGGCCACCTGCGGCGGCTCGAGGAGGTTGATCTGTGCCTGTGCGGTGCCAAGCAGGGCTATCGCAGCAAAGAAAACGATAGCGGCAATGGTGTGCTTTATTGTCTTCATAGTATCAGTTGTTTCTATTTGTTACAAATATACTGTCATTCCGGCAAGGTAGAGGTCGCTGCCAGTCACCGGGTCGCGGTAGGAGGGCAACAGGTTGGCGAAGAAGCGCACGCCATGTATCAATCCCAGCACGTCGGTCGAAAGGGTGACGCCCACTTCCAGCTTCCACCGCAGCAGCGACTCGACATGGTGGCTAACTTGGTGGACATCGTCAATGCCAGTGCTACTGCCGTTGCGGTCGGCATAAGACCTGTTCAAGAATATGTCATTGCCTAAGGCATAGCCTGCAAAGAGGTCGCCAGTCACGGACAGCTGCCTTTTCTCGTGGGGCCAAGGGTACCAAGTAGCCTGCACGGGGATGCCCAAATGGAAGAAGTATGTGAAATAGTGCTGTTTCCCCGTGAACGTCTCCTGAAACTCGAGGCCGTCGGCATAGGTGTAGCCGTTGCCGTCATCGACCTCATGCCAGTCCACGTTGTAGTGCAGCGGGTTGAAGGTGAAGTCGAGTCGTGCACCCGTGGAGAGGCGCCAATGGGGCGACACATCATACTGTAACAGCAGCGGGACCTGCATCATTAAGCCGTACTTGGAGTAGTAGGGCGAGAACTGGTTGTCGGTGGTGTATAGGTTGACGCCCGCCGAGAATCCCAGCACCAGCGTGGTGCGGTGCTGTTCGTCCAACCGTGCCACGGTGTCGTCCACCACGCTCTGCTGCGCACTGGCGGCAGTGGCCAACATCACGGCTATAAGTATTGTAATTATCCGTTTCATATCTATAATCCTTTATTGTTACAATATATTCAGTGCCAGCATCGTGCCGTCCATCTTGCTGGGCTCGTGGCGACGGAAGATGTTCTTAAAAATGCTCGCACGCTTGGGCTTGCGCTCCTCGGCAGTGGCGACAGGCTGTTCTGACGTATTGCTGACTGACACTATCGGTGCGGCGA
>JAFXUY010000050.1 GCA_017524785.1 Bacteroidales bacterium
GGGCAGGCAGTGCATGAACTTGCACTTGGGGTTACCGGTGTTCTTCATCATCTTTGCGTTTACCTGGAAAGGCATCAGCATGTCGATGCGCTCCTTCCAGACCTCGGCGGGTTCGCCCATGCTCACCCACACGTCGGTATAGATGAAATCGCAGCCCTTCACACCCTTCACGGGATCGTCGGTGACGGTCACCTTGGCACCGGTCTCCTTGGCAATCTCCTTGCATTTCTTCACCAGCCAGGCCTCCGGCTGGAGTTTTTTCGGGGCGATGATGCGCACATCCATGCCCATCTTTGCACCGCCGACCATCAGGCTGTTGCCCATGTTGAAGCGGGCGTCGCCGACGTATGCGAAGGTAACCTGGCTCAGGGGCTTGTCAACATACTCCTGCATGGTGAGGAAGTCGGCCAGAATCTGGGTGGGATGGCTCTCGTTGGTCAGGCCGTTCCACACAGGCACGCCTGCGTATTTGGCCAGCTCCTCCACGGTCTCCTGCTTGAAGCCGCGGTACTCGATGCCGTCGAACATGCGTCCCAGCACGCGGGCGGTGTCGGCCATGCTCTCCTTCACGCCAATCTGGCTGCCTGTGGGTCCCAGATAGGTGACATGCGCCCCCTGGTCCTTCGCGCCAACCTCAAAGGCGCAGCGTGTGCGGGTGGAGGTCTTCTCGAAAATGAGGGCGATGTTCTTGCCAGTGAGGCGGGGCTGCTCGCAGCCGGCATATTTGGCGCGCTTCAAGTCGCGGGCCAGGTCAAGCAGATAGTTGAGCTCCTTCGGCGAGAAGTCGAGGATCTTCAGGAAATTGCGGTTTCTTAAATTGTAAGCCATTTCAATTAATTTTGAATTTTGAATTATGAATTTTGAATTATTGCCTGTCAATGATGTGAATTTTATATTTTCCCTTTCTTGTTTTTGATGACTGAGACTAGTATTTTCACTATCTCTTCTGTTTTGTCATAAAACACTTCGTAAGTGTCTTTGTCGATATAGTCAGTCTCGAACAGTATCTCCAGCCAATAAAGCGTTTCCTCAGCCTCTTTCAGTGCAATGGATAATTTGCTGACAAAATCGGCATCGCTTTGAGGACGCTTACCTTCTCTGATATTGGCTCCAATACTTGTACCGCTACGCAGCAGTTGCTTGGACAAAACATACTCGCCCTTTTCATCGGAAAGCTTTTTGTACAACTTTACGATGTTTATTGCAAGCTGTTTGCTTTTGCTGTACAGCGGGTTGTCCATCTTTTCGAAATTCGGAATTCAAAATTCACAATTAGGATTGTCCGCTTAGCGGACAATCCTTGTGCCGCAGTTGGGGTTGTCAAGCTGGCCGGCTTCGGTGATGATGCACTCCTTGCCGCCATGCTCGACGAACATGATGGCTGCGCGCACCTTGGGGGCCATGGAGCCTTCGGCGAACTGGCCCTCTTCGAGGTACTGCTTGGCCTGGGCAATGGTGATGGTGTCGAGGGCCTGCTCGTTCTCCTTGCGGAAGTTGATGTAGACCTTGGGCACGTCGGTGAGGATGTAGAACTCGTCGGCGCCGATCTCCACGGCGCAGAGGGCGCTGGCCAGGTCTTTGTCGATTACGGCCTCGATGCCGGTGACGCGGTCGCTTTCCTCGACCACGGGGATGCCGCCGCCGCCCACGGTGACGACGATGTTGCCGGCCGTGGCAAGCTGCTTGACGACCTTGATGTTGTTGATGCGCGTGGGCTTGGGCGAAGCCACCACCTTGCGCCAGCCGTTGCCCTTGGGGTCTTCCTTATACTTGGCACCGGTCTCGGCGGCCATCTTGTCGGCCTGCTCCTTGGTGTAGTAGGGGCCCACGGGCTTGGTGGGGTTCTGGAACATGGGGTCGAGCTTGTTGACGGCCACCTGGGTGACGAGGGTCACCACGTCGCGCTGGATATCGTTGCGGGCCATCACGTTGCGCAGGCCCATCTCGATGAGGTAGGCTATCGAGCCTTGGGTCTCGGCCACACAGTAGTCCATAGGCATAGCCTCGACGCCGACCAGCTTGCCGGCCTCGTGCTGCAGCATCACGTTGCCCACCTGGGGGCCGTTGCCGTGGCCTATCACGATGTTATAGTTGCGTTTCAGGAGGGCGCAGAGGCTCTCGCAGGTGTTCTCCACATTCTGGAGTTGTTCTTGGTAAGTGCCTTTCTGGCCGCTGCGCAAGAGCGCATTGCCGCCGAAAGCCACCACTGCCAGTTTTCTCATTATAGTTTTATTTCGTTTATTTTCAAATAAATAACCCTTTCTCTCCAAATAGGAGAAAATGCAAAGATACGAAATGAAAACGATACAGCAAAATCTTTTTCACCGAGACCTACACGGGCATCAGGTCTATGACGGCGTAGGCGCGGATAAAGTTGTATCCTGCAATTATATTTCAATCAAGTGCAGGCCAAAAAGTTCTCTATACTCTGGGAATTTCCGATCGGAACTAATAAGAGTTTTTTGCGTCTTTACAGTACTTGCAATAATAAGACGGTCAAACGGGTCGCTATGGGCTTTGCCATTGATAATAGCGAAATCCATATTGTAGAAAAAGTCCAAGATATCTGGTGTGGCCTCAATCACCTTTATGAAAGCTTGTTCGAGGACATTGATTACCTCTGTCGGAGAAGCTTTCATATTAATTCTGCCAATCTGTTGCAGCTGCACAATCTCAACGAGAGAAATTGCCGCAACAGAATATTTGCGGTAACTGCATTCTATGTCTTAACGTATGGAGATGGGAAGACGCCTATCGTCGGTAAGATACCATATAAGGGCTTCCGTATCCAGCAAATACTGCATTAGTTGCCAGTATTAAACGGATCAGCAACAAGATACTCACAAGTGGGGAGATACTGAACTTTTCTCCTCTTCCGAGCGGTTCTTTTTTTCTTTACTACAGCTTCCATATTATTGTATTTTAATTGGTTCTAGGTTTTCTAAACTTCTTTTTACTCATTAGATTCCATATGCAAAGATACAGAATAAATTTGATATGACAAAAATATTTTACATACAACTATAACCGCAAATGTTTTTTTTGATCACCACGCAGGTGTTTTACAAACTCCTCATCATATCATATACAACTATAAAACAAAAGAAGCAGCCCGGAGGGGCTGCTTCTTGTATGTGCGATTATTCTTTCTTATTTATCATTTGGCGCTACTCACAGGGCCAAGGCTGAACTTGGATGTACTCACCTGAATAAATGTATTCTGCACATCGTCGTATACACCAATCGCATTATCGGTAGTCCTCTTGACAGGTATGAAATTCCTAATCAGTACGCCATCTTCATTCCAAATCTTATACGAATACATACGCATACCTGCTGGCTGATAAGAAGCACCAACTCTGAATATTGTAACTCCAGGAGATGCTGCCAACTCATCAGCGCTGGCATCTCTATAAGTTGTTGTGTGATTTGTCACCCTCTGAGCAAGCGACATATCATTGTTCAACCTATCAAATGTCACATAGCCACGATACATGCCATTGGGTTCTGCTTTAATCTCCACAGCCTGACGGTATATAACACCGTTTTGGCGGGTCATGGTTGCACCAGATGTAGCGTAGTTCTCCGGATCAACAACAGCATCCTGGCTCATAAAGCAAGCGCGGAAATCGGAAGCAGTCATGGTATTAACCAAACCATAGTAAATCATGGACCCCGAAGAACCTGCACGGGCACCTGCATAATATTGAGAAGTAGAAATACCACTTTCGACCAAGAACGTAAGTTCCATCTTCATGCCGTAAGCTGGCTTGATGGGATCACCCTGATCGTCTGTAAGTGCAATATACGAACTGTTCGTGGTATTCTTAATATACTCGTGGAACTCGTAGGGCAGAGGATCGGGTTCGTCAGTGCTGGGGCCATTGACTGTAGCTATTTTGTTACCAAGAATCGGAGAAGTTGCAACAATGGAATTATACGACCACTTGCCGCTATATTTGTTGTGAATATATATGCGCAATTCTTCGCCTGAAGGCAACGGAGGGATGGGGACATAGAAATATGTAGTACCTTGAATCTGTTTGCCCTCGCCGGGGAAGTTGAGGGTGATAACACTATCGCTCGTACTGCCCGACATTGTCATCACAGGGCTATCTCCGGTATAATCGATTGTGGCAAGACCAGACATCGGAGTACTCTTGGTTCTGTTCACAACTTTAATTCCGTCGACAGAATACAGACCGGACGTCGGGGGATTGACCTTAATTCTCAACAGGCAGCAAACATTCTTCATCAAAAGGAGGTTGGGGTTTTGCGTACCTTCTTCATATTTCTGAATCGTATCGACCTTGCCAATCATCGGGCATTCTATTCTCTGATTGTTACCAGTACCTTCGGCATAGTCGTACGAATCGGGAAGACTTATACCAACCGACTCATCAGGTGTTTGCGAAAACACACTGGCCGGATAGCCAGCATAAACGACATTTCCTGCTGTAGGAGCAAAACCTGTGGCAGAAGCGCTGGCAGAAGCGGAACCGCCGGAATAATCGACCGAAATCGAACCAGTATAGGCAGTAAAACTTGCGCCACGGCTGGTTGCCAGGCTGAACTTGACAGGGTCACCGTTCTCCCAGTTGGCATAAAAGCCGCTAACATAAGCCTTGTCGCCACCGTTGAACTGCTCGGCAACAATAGGCAGAGAGTTCATGTTGGTGACCATATCCTTTGTGCAGCCGGCCAACATGGCAACAGCCGACATGGCAGCAACACATATTAAAGATTTGAATGTCTTCATAACAAGCGATTGTGTAAGTTGATTAAAAGAACCCATTTGTTTCACTATTGCCGAAAAAGCCGTTGTCACCCTCCGTATTGACAAAAGCGGAGCTGTTATCGCCCATTGCCTGCCCCATATGCATATCAACCTGAGTAGGTTGATAGCCGATAAGGAGATCTCCAAGGAGAGCTGTCTCCGGCTCGGGTATGGTAATAGACGTCGCAAAACCCTTTTCGACCTTGAACTCTACGACAGTGAGCTCGGGAGCCACGTAGTTTTCTTTCTGTCTCATGTTTTTGTTTTGTTTAGTTGTATTTTTCTTTGTTTTTTTTGACTTTTTTGGTCACAAAAACAGCATAAGGGAACCCGCAGCGGTCACTCCGCTACCGGTTCCCCAGAACCTGAACAACTATAATTGCCAGACCTGCACCACATGGCACAAGCTAACAATACACTATTATTCATGCACTTAGCCATTTCTTGTGATATAACTTTACACGGCAAAGATACAACTTTTTTCCGACGTGGCAAAAGATTCTTTGTTTTTAATTTTATTTAACAAGCGGCCTGACGCCTGTTGAAAACGACGGCAAGGCCCCGCTGGGTGGCTGCATAAGCGCCTTGTTCTCATGTTGTTGTCATGTTGTTCTTTAGTTGTTCTTTAGAAAAAAACTAAAGAACAACTAAAGAACAACATAAGAACAAGCTATAAACAAGGCTATTAGGCAGGGAGGCTGGCGGGTGTCGGCCGCACGGCGGTAAAGGGGTGATTATGCGCGTTTAAGAAAAAAGTTTTCGTGTAGTTGGCTATATCTTTGGGATTTTATGTATATTTGCACCGCATTATTGTCGCGATAAACAAACAAAACACTCTGAATATGAAACAATACATCGAACAGAACAAAGACCGTTTTCTTGAAGAGCTCTTCAGCCTCATCCGCATCCCCAGCATCAGCAGCGAACAGGAGCACAAGCCCGACATGGTGCGCTGCGCCGAACGCTGGCGCGAGCTGCTTCTGGCCGCCGGCGCCGACCGCGCCGAGGTGATGCCCACCGAGGGCAACCCCGTGGTCTACGGCGAGAAGACCGTCGACCCCGCGAAGCCCACGGTGCTGGTCTACGGCCACTACGACGTGATGCCCGTGGCACCCCTGGAGTTGTGGCGCACCGAGCCTTTCGAGCCGGTGGTCAAGGACGGCCATATCTGGGCGCGCGGCGCCGACGACGACAAGGGCCAGAGCTTCATGCACGCCAAGGCTTTCGAGTGGATGGTGCGGACGGGCAACCTGCCCTGCAACGTGAAGTTCATGCTCGAGGGCGAGGAGGAGATAGGCAGCGGCTCGCTCTACGGCTTCTGCGAGAAGAACAAGGAGCTGCTGAAGGCCGACATCATCCTGGTCTCCGACACCTCGATGATAGCCCCCGACGTGCCCAGCATCACCAGCGGCCTGCGCGGCCTCTGCTACTGGGAGGTGGAGGTGACGGGCGCCAACCACGACCTGCACAGCGGCATCTTCGGCGGCGCCGTGGCCAACCCCATCAACGTGCTCTGCAAGATGATTGCCGACCTGCACGACGCCGACGGCCACATCACCATCCCCGGCTTCTACGACGACGTGCTGGTGCTCAGCGACGAGGAGCGTGCCCTGATGGCCCAGGCCCCCTTCGACGAGGAGCAGTATAAAAAAGATTTGGGCGTGCGCGCACTAAAGGGCGAGCGCGGCTACACCACAAAGGAGCGCACCGGCATACGTCCCTGCCTGGACGTCTGCGGCATCTGGGGCGGCCACACCGGCGAGGGCACCAAGACCGTGCTGCCCTCGAAGGCCTACGCCAAGATAAGCACGCGCCTGGTGGCCAACCAGGACTTCGAGAAGATAAGCGAGATGTTCAAGAACTATTTCGAGAGCGTGGCTCCCGACTATGTAACCGTCAAGGTAACGCCCTGCCACGGCGGCGCGGCCTACGTGAGCCCGCTGGAGCTGAAGGCCTACAAGGCCGCCGAGCGCGCCATGACCGACACCTTCGGCAAGCGCCCGATACCTACCCGCAGCGGCGGAAGCATCCCCATCGTGGCGGGCTTCGAGAAGATACTGGGCCTGAAGAGCATCCTGATGGGCTTCGGCCTTTCCAGCGACGACATCCACGCCCCCAACGAGAACTACCCCCTGGCGCAGTTCCTCAAAGGCATCGAGACGATACCGCTGTTCTACAAGTACTTCAGTGAAGTTGAAAGTTGAAAATTGAAAGTTGAAATTATAAGCGACATTTCAACATGTGCGAAAACAACCTACACAACAAGAGTCTGCACTTTGCCGTAAGAGTTGTAAAGTTTTACCAGTATCTATGCGAAGAGAAAAAGGAATTTGTGATGAGTAAACAAATTCTTCGCAGCGGAACAAGCATAGGTGCAAATGTGCGTGAAAGCAAGAATGCCCAGAGTCCGAACGACTTTGTACACAAATTGAACATAGCACTGAAAGAAGCCGATGAAACACAGTATTGGCTAGAAGTAATGACACTTTCAGAAACAATCACGCAGGACGAATACAATTCCATGAACAACGACCTGAAAGAGATCATAGCCCTACTTACCTCAATAATCAAAACCACCATGAGGAACAATAATATTGAGTAACCACTTATCCATAAAAAAGAATTTCAATTTTCAACTTTCAATTTTCAATTTTATAAAAGTGTACGAGATCATCAGCAAGCGGCTGCTCAACAGCCACGAGATTTACCAGATGGAAGTCCACGCGCCGTGGATTTCGCTCAGCGGCAAACCAGGCCAGTTCGTCATCGTCATCCCCCACCCCAACGGCGAGCGCATACCGTTGACGATAAGCGACATCGTGTACCAGCGGCAGTCGATAGTGCTGGTGTTCCAGGTGGTGGGCGACACCACGCGCCAGATGGCGGCCATGAACGTCGGCGACGACCTCTACACCATCGTCGGCCCCCTGGGCCGCCCCAGCGAGCTGATTTCGCTATATAATGAGGAATGTGGAATGAGGAATGAGGAATTGGTCTCCGCACCAATTAATTCCTCACTCCACACTCCTCACTCCACACTGAAGAGGATTCTCTTCGTGGCCGGCGGCGTGGGCATAGCTCCGGTGTTCCCGCAGGTGAAGTGGGCCTTCCGCAACGGCATCCCCACCGATGTCATCATAGGTGCCCGCTCGAAAGACCTGCTCTTCTATGAGGACGAGCTGCGCGCCGTGTGCCACAACCTACACATCATGACCGACGACGGCACCTACGGCGAGCAAGGCCTGGTCACCGCCAAGGTCGACCAACTGTGCCAAAGCGGTGCCGACTATAGCCACTGTGTGGCCATCGGGCCGCTGCCGATGATGAAGTTCGTCAGCCTGACCACCAAGAAGTACAACATGCCGACCATCGTCAGCCTCAACTGCATGATGGTCGACGGCACGGGCATGTGCGGCGCCTGCCGCGTGAGGGTTGGCGACGAGGTGAAGTTCTGCTGCGTCGACGGTCCCGAGTTCGACGGCCACCTGGTGGACTTCGACGAGGCTGCGCGCAAGCTGAAGACCCCCGACGCACGGCGCTACCGCATAGCCACCGCCGAGAGCGGACATAACTGCAACCTGGCGCCCGCCGTCGAAGCCGCAATGACTGAAGCCAAGAAGCGCCAGAAGCCGCGCGAGCAAGACCCCAAGGTGCGCGCCAAGAACTTCGACGAGGTGAGCTTCGGCCTCACCGAGCACCAGGCCCTGCTTGAGGCCAACCGCTGCCTGCAGTGCAAGAAGCCCCGCTGCGTCGAGGCCTGCCCCGTGGGCATCAACATCCCGCGCTTCATACAGGACATCAAGGAGGAAAACCTCAACCAAGCCTATATCACCATCAGCCACGACTCGGCGCTGCCGGCCGTCTGCGGCCGCGTGTGCCCGCAGGAGACGCAGTGCGAGGGCAGCTGCGTGATGGGCGTCAAGGGCGAGCCTATAGCCATCGGTGCCCTGGAGCGCTTCGTGGCCGACAACCACCGTGCCGTCAGCAAGCCGCAGAGCCAGTGCTACCCTGCCGGAAGGAAGGTGGCGGTGGTGGGCAGCGGCCCCAGCGGCCTGACCTGCGCCGGCGACCTGGCCAAGCACGGCTACCAGGTGACCGTCTTCGAGGCGCTGCACCATGCCGGCGGCGTGCTGGTCTACGGCATACCCGAATTCCGTCTGCCCAAGCA
>JAFXUY010000051.1 GCA_017524785.1 Bacteroidales bacterium
CGGGCCGTACTCGTAGCGCGCGAAGCGGCAGCGTGCGCGCACATAGGCCACATAGTGCGAGTCGGGGTCGAACTCGATGTTGCCCGTCATCCTCTGGCTGCAGTCCACTATGGTGCCGTCCTCGGGCGCCGTGCCCGCGGGACCATAGCTCAGCTGCCAGTCGCGGTGGTTCGTACCGTTCTGCCACTTGAAGAACGCCTTGCCGGCCCCGGACTTGACATACTGCAAGCCCTGAACCGTCGGACATGTGTCGCAGTCGCGCCGGATGATGAGCCAGGTAAGTGGAACTCTATGTTCTGATTGGTGTTGAGTAAGATTACCGCATGTGTCTAATATACAGTATTCCATTGTCGGGAAATTTCTGGGTATCGTATCATGTGCAGTGTCGTTTGAATCTTGGTAAGCACAATACAATACCTCGTTATTCACGAAAGGTGCATGTCTCGAATCCCAAAAGAGACGAATATAACATGTGTCACTCTGCGATAAATCTATTTCATTCTGGAAATAATTCTCTTTTACACCACAAGCAAGAAAAAATGCCAAATAATTGCTATCCATTCCGTGGCTCAAACAAAATTCCCATAGTCTGTGATTATCATAGTATTTCAGCAGGGTACTGTCATTGAACACGCTCGTAAAAAGAGGATGCTGCTGTGGATTGAAGGCAGGGTCCGTTACTTTTACTTCGACCACAGAATCTATCGGTATAAGAGTATTCCCTTCCAATAGGTAAAGTTCGGCAAGTTGTGTAACTGTATCTGAAGTAGCAGATGGCCAGCAATACGAGTAAGAGACATTATATAAATATGCTATACCGATAACACGAATACCCGTTGCAGGGGGAACGATTTTTACAGCGAACAAACCCATATCGTCTTGAGGAATTTGAGCGTGTGACATTACACCTATGTTATAGTTTGTAGCCCATCCATCATATTCTTGTTGTAATGAATCGAGATTCAACGGCGAGGGATAGTAAAAAGGATAGTTGGCAGTGACCGTGTCACACTGGGCAAAGCCGGCATTGGACAAGACCAGCATTAACGAAATAATGATTGTACGTTTCATGGCGTTATCTACAGATTGTTTTTATTTCAAACCGATTAGTTATAGGATGTATTGTGGTCAAATTTTGGGGATCTATATCTTGAAAAAATGGAAACTGGTAATTACTTTCGACATCTTTTGAAGGAACCGAAGGTAATATATTTGGCGCTGCACAAGGAGATTCCGCCATATTGACATCCCATAGATTCAATATTCCAGAATCGGAAAAACCCGATGCGAATGCTCCTTTCACACCTCTTTTGACATCCAGCGAGCATGCTGTCCGCATGGCAAAAACCGTATTATCTAGATGTGTCCCTGTGGGATATCCTGAAACAACCTGGGATCCATGCAGATGAATGGGGTTGTTGCAGAGAGAAAACTCTGGAATATAATATATCATATTGTCATAACTGTTGAATTTCAAATCGCGAAACCCCTTTACAGAATCTGGGTTGTCTATTCTGTTTCGTATATTCAATGAAATAGGAGAATTATATGTGGACAATACAATACCTGAGACGCCAGTACCTACGTTTCCGCCAATAAAACCTTTACAAACCGTGGCGAATGCGTCCCGGCCCAGTGCTTCTATTCGGACTTCTGGAACGGGGAAATAATCTATGTCAGGTGGCCAATAGTGGTAGAATGGGGGTGTGATGGTCGTAAAATAAAAAGACATGCCAATTGTCGGAAGTGGCAAATAAGTCATGTAATCACCTGTACCGCCATGCTTGTCGCCGACAACAACTAAAAAATTGTCCGTTACGGCAATGTCGTTGATGTAGAATGTACCGTTGGGGTCTTCGAGGGCAGAAATGTCAAGTGTAGTGCTGCCGTTGTAATGTGCATCTATAAGACATCTATAAGGATTCCAGGTATGTCCGGCTGTGTCCACACAATATGCAACTGCCACCATGAAAATGTGCACATCGTTTTTAGAATTCACATAAAGCTCTAACCTCAACAAGTCGGTAAAAATTCAACGGCCCCAGATAAATTAGTTGGATTTACCATTGTTATAGGCGACAAAATGCTATAATGGATATCTCCACTACCGGAAAAAACACTATCGATATGGAAAAAACCATACACAGCATATGTTGGATTTATCACCTTTCCACAAAAATAGGCGTATTCCCCAACTATTTCCATGTCGTTGATTACAATAGACAGAGGACTTGAGATAGATGCTTCCGTATATTGACCTGTTGACATGTTTGCCAGTCCAAACGTTGGCACTCCACTTTGGTCATTATAAACCACGTATTTATCCCTTTTAAATTCTCTGATAATAGAATTTGTCGAGCTGACACCTTGGACTTCATATATTGTGTTTTGTGCGGCAGAATTTGAAACATGCACCAAAGAATAAAACAGCTATAAATAGCCTAATGGTCTGTTTTGAAGTATTTTTCATAACTATTTGGTGTTAAAGATTCCAATGCAAATATACAAATTTATTCGAACTGTGCAATTTTTTTTTGCATAATGCCGCGTCGCCGAAAAGTTTTTTTGCCGGGAAGCCAGGGGGCACGCATGGGGCAGGCAGGGGATGACTGGCCATAAGAAAATTGAATTGGAATTATTTTAGCCTAATGTTAAAATTAACATCTCTTACTAATGAAAATGTATATAATGGGAATATAAGGCGTATAGTAAGAGAGGATATAGAGAGGGTGCTGTGTCATAGGCAGTTAGATGTTTATTTATCGGCTAGACGACACTGATACAGAGAGTTATATGTAAAAATATCGCCGTAACTGCTTGATTTCCATTGCAAGGTTCGACGGGCGGTGGAGAGGGTTGAAATGTTAAAACGTAACTAAAAATCTAGTTACAAAAAGAGGCGGTTTTGAGGGGGCTGTAGGCATGCCGGAGGGATGCGACCTGGCATCGCCGGATTCCAAAAACTTTTCAACAGCGAACCACTGCGATGCCCACACTCCACAACGACGCAAAGCACAACTGTATTTCAGCAGGTTGCAAAATATTTTCGCAAAAGTGAAACTTTTTCCGAAAACCTGCGTTTTAGGTTATGAACAACAAATAATGGTTAAAAAAAGCAAATAAAGGATTTTTTTGGCAGTAATTGGAAATTTCTTCGTAATTTTACAACCTGAAAAATAGTAGGTAGAAATGGCCTTAATACTTGGAAAAGAATACTGTAAGGTGGACTCGAACGGTCGCTTCAAGTTCCCAATTGCCTTGAAGAGGCAGCTGGAGACGGAAGACGGTCGTTTCGTGATACGCCAGAGTAACTATGCCGAGTGTTTGGAGCTGTGGACATATGCCAGTTTCAGGGAGGAGGTGGAGAAACTCCAACAGACGCTGAATCCTTACCGCCGCGAAGACCGCGAGCTGCTGCGCAAGCTGACCGAAGGCAACATCATTGAGCTAGACACCAATGACCGCCTGCTGGTACCTGCCGAGCAGAAGCACGTGATCGCCAAGGCGAAAGAGATTGTTCTGCAATCGACCGGCAAGTTCATCGAGCTCTGGGACCGTGAAGCCTACGACAAGATGAACAGCTCGAGCACCGACTTTGCCGCACTGGCGGAGTCGCTGCTGGGACGCGAAATGCCGGTTGAAAGTGAAAACAAATAATTGCCCGACGACAGATGCCAGCAGCCGGTATCACATTCCGGTGATGCTGAGCGAGGCCCTGGACGGATTGAACATCCGCCCCGAGGGCACGTATGTCGACACCACTTTCGGCGGCGGCGGCCATTCGCGCGCCATCCTCGAGCGGCTGGGCCCCGACGGGCGCCTTGTGGCTTTCGACCAGGACAGCGACGCTGTCGAGTGTGCCAATGTGTTAATGCGTGAATGCGTTAGTGACGGGCCTTCCTTCACCTTCATCGGCGAGAACTTCCGACACTTGAAGAGTTTCCTGCGGCTGCACGGGGTGCGCCGGATAGACGGCCTGCTGGCCGACCTGGGGGTGAGCAGCCACCAGTTCGACGTGGCCGAACGCGGCTTCTCGACCCGCTTCGACGGCGAGCTCGACCTGCGCATGGACCGCCGCGGCGACGTGACGGCACGCGACCTGGTGAACAGCCTCGACGAGGAAGGACTGGCACGCATACTGAAGCTCTACGGCGAGCTGCCCAACGCGCGCCAGATGGCCCGCGCCATAGTGAAGGCGCGTTCGGAGAACGAGATAGCTACCACCACCGACCTCAAGGAGGCCGTGCGCCACCACCTGCCGCGTGGCATGGAGAACAAATACCTGGCCATGCTCTTCCAAGCGCTGCGCATCGAGGTGAACGGCGAGCTGGAGGCGCTGCGCGAGATGCTGACGCAGGCGCTGGACCTGCTGCCCGAGGGCGGCCGGCTGGTGGTGATAAGCTACCACTCGCTCGAGGACCGCATTGTGAAGAACTTCATGCGCAGCGGCAACTTCGAAGGCACGGTGGAGAAGGACTTCTACGGCAACCCCCTGACGCCGGTGCGCCAACTGGTGAGCACCGCAGCTTCGGAGGCCGAGGTGGCTGCCAACAACCGCGCCCGCAGCGCAAGATTGAGAGTGGGAGAAAAGATAAAGGTTAATGGTTAACGGTTAATGGTTAAAGAATAGATATGGCAAACAGGTTCAGGGAGAAGAAGGTGGAAGAGGAGCCGGTGAAGACCGCTCCGCAGCCGGAGGTACAGGATGTCGAGAGCGAGGCTGCCGTGGAGGACGACACTGTTACCGGCGACGAGCCACAGAGCAAGACCGGACGCGGCGTGGGGCGCGTGCTGGGCGGCGACATACTGGCCGACAAGTTCGTGCTCAAGCAGATACCGCTGCTGCTGCTCTGCCTGGTCTACCTGCTGCTCATCATAGGCAACCGCTACCGCATAGAGGGCTTGAGCCACGAGAAGCAACAGGCCGAGGAGCGCATCAACTTCCTGCGCGAGCAGCGCATACAGATGCAGAAGCAGTACCAGCAGAGCGTGAAGATGTCGCAGATTGCCGAAGACCTGAAGGAGACCGGCGTGGGAATAACGGCCGGGCCGCCATACGAGATTGAGAAGTGAGGAAGCTGACAAAGGGAAGGCCTACAAGTAGAATAAAGGAATATATATTATTAGTGAAAGACAATAATAAAAAAGACAAACAGATGATGCGGAGCCTGACGGTGCTCTATGTGCTGCTCACGCTGGGCGTGGGAGCGGCCATAGTGGCGTCGCTGGTGAACATCCAGTTTGTGCACGGCGACGAGTGGCGCGCCCGCGCCAAGAATCGCGAGGCCGGTCTGCGCATCGACCCCGCACGTCGCGGCAACATATATTCGTCGGACGGCAAAATACTTGCAACCACGGTGACGGAGTGCGACCTGTACCTGGACCTGCACAACAGCCTGGAGCGCGACGAGAACGGCCGTGTGAAGGAAGACAGATACGGCCGACCCATAGAGAGCGGCCCCATAGTGGACTCGAGCTTCGAGCAGCAGCTCGACAGCGTATGCATGCTGCTGCACGAGGCATTCCCACAGAACAGCGTGTCGTACTACCGCGAAAAGATTGCCATGGAGCGCAGCAAGGAGCGCCCGCGGCGCTGCTTCAGGGTGCAGAAGAACGTTCCCTACTCGGTGTGGCTACAGATATGCAACCGTCCGGGATGGAGCCGCGGCGTGGTGCGCCAGGTCGACGGCCAGAGCGTGATACACCAGGAGAGGGCCCACATCTACGGCAACATGGCCAAGAACACCATAGGCTTCCGCAACGACGAAAGCAGCGGCACATACACAGGACTGGAAGGCTACTACGACAGCATACTGCGCGGACAGGACGGCCAGTTCAACTGCCGCCGCCTGACCAGGGGCATCTGGCTGCCCGACGTGCCGCGCCAGCCCAAGGCCGTGGCACAGCGCACCGACGAGGAACGCGTGGACACCGTGGTGTTGCGCCGCAAGGTGGACGGGCAGAGCATCATTTCGACCATCGACACCCGCTACCAGGACATCGCCGAGAGCTCGCTACGCAAAGCCCTGAACCAATATGGCGGACTGGCAGGCTGCGCCCTGCTGATGGAGATGCAGACGGGCTATGTGCTGGCCTGCGTCAACCTGGCAATAGACACCACTGTGCACGACTACATGGAGGTGCGCGACCGCAACGTGGCCATAAGCGACATCTACGAGCCTGGCTCGACCTTCAAGACCGTAATCCTCACCGCCATGCTCAACGACCCTGCCAACAAGATAGACACGACCATGATGCAGCCCGCAAAGTACAAGAATTTTGGCGGCAAATACGGCGAAATCAAGGACGACCACGGCAACTGGGACTCCCTCACGCTGAGGGGCGTCATCGAGCAGTCGTCGAACGTGGGCATGTGCGACCTCGGCTGGCAGCTGTACAACAACCGCCGCGACACCCTGCGCCACATAGTGGAGCGCATGTTCCCCTACGACAAACTGAATCCCGACGTGAAGGCTCCGGAATATAAAGTCGGCGTCAACGACCTGCACCGCTCCAACCGCGACTTCCTGAACTTCTGCTACGGCTACTCGACACGCGTATCGGCCTTGAGGCTGCTCACGTTCTACAACGCCCTCGGCGCCGAAGGAAGGATGGTGAAGCCGCAGTTCTGCCGCGCCATTGTGGACAACGACGGCAACCAGCGCGAGATAAAGCCCGTGGTTCTCAACCAACGCATATGCAGTCCACAGTCGGCACGCCTGATGCGCACCATGCTGGAGGGCGTGGTGGAGAACGGCACCGGCAACAACATAAAGAACAACACCTACGGCATTGCCGGCAAGACAGGCACAGCGGTACACGACTATACCAACATGAAGCGCTACAACGCCTCGTTTGCAGGATTCTTCCCTTCGGAGAACCCCCGCTACACCTGCCTGGTGGTGCTCAAGGACATTCCCTTCTACGGTCGCCAGGCCGCCTTGGTGTTCAAAAACATCAGCGACTGCGTGGTGGCCGTCGACAAGGGCTTGAGCAACGGAGCCGTGAAGAGTGCCTGGCCGCAGCTGGAAGAAGACAGTGCCATGGCCCAGCAACGCCCCACCCTGCTGCGTGGCAAGCAGTCGGACATTCGCGCACTGTACAAGCAGCTGCGCCTGAACTACCGCTCGGCCGACTCGTCGGCCACATGGGTATACTATGCCGAAGCCACCGACAGCAGCGCAGCACGCTACTACCCCTACGAGCCCGACGGAGGACGAGTGCCCAACTGCTACGGCATGACCGCCAAGGACGCTATAGAGCTGCTGCACTCGGAAGGCTACCGCGTGCGCATAGGCGGCTACGGCAAGGTGCGCTCGCAAAGCCCCAAGGCCGGCCAGGCAGCGAAGAAAGGAACCTCTGTGGAACTGACGTTGAGGTAAGGGTAATGGTTAAAGGTTAATGGTTAATGATTAAAGAAAGATGAAGCTTCAAGACATACTAAAGGGCATTGATGCCGAGATACGCGGACCGCAAGAGGTCGACGTGAACGACCTGCAGTTCGACTCGCGGCACGTGGCGCAGGGCACCCTGTTCGTGGCACAGCGTGGCACGAAAGTCGACGGCCACACCTTCATTGGCGGTGCCGTGCAGAAAGGCGCCGTGGCTGTGGTGTGCGAAGAACTGCCAAAGAAGATAGCGAAAGAGGTGGCCTATGTGAAAGTGGCCGACAGCAACAAAGCTCTCGGCTTGATGGCTGCCAACTTCTACGGACATCCGTCGGAGCAACTGAAGCTGATAGGCATCACAGGCACCAACGGCAAGACCACCACAGTGACACTGCTGCACCGCATGTTCCGCATGCTGGGTTTCCACACCGGTCTGGTGTCGACGATAGTGAACAAGATTGACGAAGAGGAACTGCCCACCGGACACACCACCCCCGATGCGCTGGAGCTGAACCAGCTGCTGCGCAAGATGGCAGACGCAGGCTGCAAATACTGCTTCATGGAGGTTAGCAGCCATGCCGTGGTACAGCAGCGCATAGCAGGCGTACGGTTTGCAGGCGGCATCTTCAGCAACATAACCCACGACCACCTGGACTTCCACAAGACCATGGCCGCCTATATTGCCGCCAAGCAAGGCTTCTTCACCGCTCTGCCCAAGGGGGCCTGGGCTCTGACAAACATAGACGACAAGAACGGCATGGTGATGGTGCAGAACAGCAAAGCCGAGGTACACACCTACGGATTGCAACACGCCGCCGACTTCCACTGCAAGATAATAGAGAACACCTTCGAAGGCATGCACTTGGACATCGACGGCAACGAGTTGTGGTGCCGACTGGTGGGACGCTTCAACGCCTACAACCTGCTGGCCATCTATGCCACAGCAGTGCTGTGCGGCGTGGAGCGAGGCGAGGTGCTGCGCCTGCTGAGCACCCTTGAGGCTGCACCGGGACGTTTCCAATACGTGAGCGGCCGAGGCGTCACCGCCATCGTGGACTATGCCCACACCCCCGATGCCCTGCAAAACGTGATAGGGACCATCGACGGCATACGGCGACCGACACAGACCCTGATTACCGTGGTGGGCTGTGGCGGCGACCGCGACCGCACCAAACGTCCCGAGATGGCACAGATTGCCGCCGAAGGCAGCGACAAGCTGGTGCTGACGAGCGACAACCCCCGCACCGAGAATCCGGACAGCATACTGGACGAGATGGAAGAAGGACTCACACCGCAGCAGCTCAGTCACACCGTACGCATCACCGACCGCCGCCAAGCAATACGCACGGCTTGCATGATGGCCAAGGAAGGCGACATAGTGCTGGTGGCCGGCAAAGGACACGAGAAATACCAAGAGGTGAACGGTGTGAGAAGCCACTTCGACGACGTGGAGGAAGTGAGCAATGCGTTAAAAAGTTAAGAGTTAAGAGTAATTCATATGTTATATTATCTATTCGATTGGCTCGACAGAGCATTTGACATCCCGGGAGCAGGTGTATTCCAGTACATCTCCTTCCGTGCGGCTGCCAGCATGGTGACATCGCTGCTGATAATGCTGCTGTTTGGCAGACCTTTCATCCGCTGGATGAAGAACAAGATGGGCATCATGGACGAGGTGCGAACGGAACTGGGCCTTGAGGGTGCCGAACGGAAAGCAAAAACTCCCACCATGGGTGGCCTGCTAATCCTGATAGCCATCATCATCCCTACCCTGCTCTTCGCCAAGCTGGACAATGTATACGTGCAGATAATGCTCGGCACCACTGTGTGGATGGGCTTGGTAGGCTTCCTCGACGACTACTTGAAAAAGACCCGTGGCAAACAGGGTCTGCCCGGGAAATACAAAGTGATAGGCCAGGTAGCTCTGGGACTTGCCGTTGGCCTGCTGGTGACATTCCATCCCGACATTACCGACCCACTGAAGACCACCATACCGTTTGTAAAGAACAACGAGTTTGACTATACGTGGCTGGTGTCGTGGATGGGGCCGTGGGCTACAGACTATGCATGGGTGCTGTTCGTGCTGATAGTGATATTCATAGTGACCGCCGTGAGCAATGCATCGAACCTCACCGACGGTATAGACGGCATAGCCACGGGAGTGGCAGCCGTGAACGGCGGCGCCCTGGCACTGCTGGCATGGGTGAGCGGCAACATCATAATGTCGGGCTACCTGAACATCATGTACCTGCCCAATATCGGCGAGCTGGCGATATTCAGCACTGCCTTCGTGGGAGGCACGCTGGGCTTTCTGTGGTTCAACTCGCACCCTGCCGAGATATTCATGGGCGACACCGGTTCGCTGGCCATCGGCGGCATCATCGCCGTGTTTGCCATCCTCATCCGAAAGGAACTGCTGCTGCCCCTGCTGTGCGGCATATATCTGGTGGAAGACCTTTCGGTGATAATACAGACAACGGGATGCAAGCTCTACCGTCGCAAACACAAACTGCCCATGGGGCAACCTGTGCCTGTGGAGAAGCGCCCCTTGCTGATGTCGCCGCTGCACCACCACTACCAGAAGAAGGGTGTTGCCGAAGAGAAAGTGGTGATGCGCTTCGTTATAGTAGCCATCCTGCTGGCCATATTTACACTGTCAACATTGAAACTGCGATAAAAGAAATGACTATAGAAACCCTTACTAAACAGAGCAGAACGCACACCGGACTTGCCGGTATAGACACCGCACGCCTGAAAGCCATACGCAATGCCTCGCTGCGTGCTTGCTTCAACCGCATGGAAGACACACGCTACCGCATGGAGTTTGTGGCACGCATCCTGAACCGCGAGTACATTAACGACGCTGCCGCACGCACGGTGAATGCCACATGGTATACGCTGGAGAGCCTTGAGGGCGGATTGATATGGGTGGTGTGTGGCACCATCAGCGACATAGACTACAGTCGTCTGCTGCCGGTAGCACTGCGCAAAGTTCGCATGATGCTTGTGATAGGTCCTGATGCACAACTGCGCCAGACCTTTGCCGGGGCAATACCCACTATTGCCAGCTGCAACACCATGGCCGAGGCACTACACAAGGCATACCTCTACGAGTCGAACGATGTGAGAGTTGTGTTCTCGCCGGCTTGCAACGACGGCACACCCACAGAGGCATTGGCCGATGCTTTCTGCCGTGAAGTAAACGAATTGTAAAGAAGCAAAACCATGAAGACGGGCAAACTGTTTAGAGGCGACAAGATAATCTGGGTGGTGTTCTTCCTGCTGAGCGTCATCTCGCTGGTGGCGGTCTACAGTTCGATAGGACTCTACGCCTACTCCATGCCCCATGCCCGTCCGACAGGACTGTTCCTGAAGCACCTCGCCATAGTAGCAGCCACCTACGTTGCAATAATGCTAATATCGCGAATCAACTACCGCTATTTCTCGCGTTTTGCAATGCTTGGCTACTGGGCCTCGCTGGTACTGCTGGCAGTGATGCTTGCCTTGCACGGCCGCTGGTTCCGATTGCCGGTGATAGGACAGTTCCAGCCGTCAGAGATTGCCAAGGTGGTGCTTATCATCTTCGTGGCGCGCCAAGTGGCGATAGCCAAGAAAAAAGAACAGACCAATGAACTCGGCACATTCCTCATGCTGCTGGTATACATCGGCGGCGTGGTGTTGCTGGTTCTACCCGAGAACTTCTCAACAGCAGCATTGATATTCCTGTCGGCATACCTTGTAATGCTCTACGGCGGCGTCAATCGCAAACTATGGTGGCGACTGTTCCTTGTGGGCATAGTCGTTGCGATAGGATTCCTGATGGTCAGCTACTTCAAATACGAGAAGTCGCTGAACAACGCAGATACCGAAATGGCCATCGAACGTCAGGCTACATGGGGCCACCGCGTACACTCATGGTGGAACCCGCAGCCCGACGAACTATCGCAGGAGAACATGGCCAAGATGGCCATTGCACGAGGCGGTATTGCACGCCTTGGCGTGGGCTCAACGGTGCATGCACGACTTATGACACAGGCCCACAACGACTTTATATATGCCATCATCATTGAGGAAACCGGTATGATTGGCGGACTGATAGTCTTTGCACTGTACAGCATATTTTTCTTCCGCTGTATCAAGATATCGCTCAAGAGCAAAGGCTCGTTCGGAGCACTGACGGTGGCAGGTCTCGGCACAATGATATACCTGCAAGCTCTGGTGAATATGAGCGTCGCCGTTGGAGTGCTGCCAGTAACCGGACAAACTCTGCCGTTCATCAGCTACGGAGGTACAGCATACTTGTTCCTTGGCAGTGCATTGGGTGTGATACAATCGGTGGCAGCAGATGTAGAGAATGCCGAAGCTGCGACGGCAGTTGAAGCGACAGCAGTTGAAGAGAAAACAGACGACACAGAATAACACTATATAACAATGAAGATAATAGTAAGTGGAGGAGGAACAGGCGGGCATATATTCCCCGCAGTGGCAATAGCCAACGCTGCCAAGAAGCGTTGGAACGATGCCGACATACTGTTCGTCGGTGCCGAAGGCCGCATGGAAATGGAAAAGGTGCCTGCTGCGGGCTACCCCATCAAAGGACTGCCCATTGCAGGACTGCAACGACAGCTGACACCGCAGAACATAGTGAAGAACCTACAACTGCCCTTCCGCATACTGAAGAGCCGCCGCATGGTGAAAGCCATACTGCGCGACTTCCAACCCGACATAGTGGTCGGCGTTGGCGGCTTTGCCAGCGAACCCACACTGAAGGCTGCAGCATCCATGGGATACACCACCCTGCTACAGGAACAAAACTCGTATGCCGGACTGACCAACAAGATGCTGTCGCGCAATGCCAAAGCGATCTGTGTGGCCTACGACGGCATGGAGCGTTTCTTCCCAAAAGAGAAGATAGTGTTCACCGGCAACCCTGTGCGTGCCGACATCGAACAGATGACCGCCACACATGAAGAAGGCTGTGAGCACTTCGGTATCAAAGCAGACGAACGGGTGCTGCTCTCGGTAGGCGGCAGCCTCGGCGCACGCAGCATCAACCAGCTGCTCATCAACCATCTTCATTTCTTCCGCGAGAACAAGATACAACTGCTGTGGCAGACAGGCCGCTGGATGTACAACGAAGCAGTTGAGGCCGTGAAAAACGCTGGTGTGGAAGAGTGGGTGAAAGTGCACCAATTCATTACACGCATGGATATGGCCTACGCTGCTGCCGACATAGTCATATCACGTGCCGGAGCCATCTCCATCAGCGAGCTGTGCCTCGTGGGCAAGCCTGTGGTGCTAATACCGTCGCCCAATGTAGCCGAAGACCACCAGACCAAGAACGCACTGGCCTTGGTCGACCGCGGAGCAGCATTGATGGTGCGCGATGCAGAGTGCAACACGCATTGCCTGCCACAAGTGCTCGAATTATTCGAGAACAACGTACACCGCGAGTCTATGAGCGAGGCCATAAAGAAGATGGGCGTACGCGGTGCCGCCGACAAGATTGTTGACCAAATAGCACGACTAACCGACAAAAAACAATAACCACCCACCATGAACCTCTACTTTCTCGGCATAGGAGGCATAGGCATGAGCGCACTGGCGCGCTACTTCCACCGTCACGGTGACACCGTGAGCGGCTACGACCGCACACCGTCACCCTTGACCGAGGAGTTGCAAGCCGAGGGCATTGCCGTGCACTATGACGACCGGCCCGATCTGCTGCCCGAAGCCATCGACATGGTTATCTATACTCCCGCAGTGCCACAAGAACTTAAGGAATTCGTCGCCTTGCGAGAACGTGGTGTGAACATCAAAAAACGTTCGCAGGCTCTTGGCGAACTGACCAAAGGCAAGCGTTGCATTGCTGTAGCCGGCAGTCACGGCAAGACCACTACCAGTACCATGATAGCCCACCTGCTCAGCAAGGCTGACTGCGGATGCAGTGCCTTCCTTGGCGGCATAAGCAAGAACTTCGGCAGCAATCTGGTGATAGACACCAAAAGCGAATACATTGTAGTAGAGGCCGACGAATACGACCGCTCGTTCTTGCAGCTGCACCCCTACTACACTGTAATCACAGCCACTGACCCTGACCACCTTGACATCTACGGCACGCACGAGCAGATGCTAGAAGCCTACGCCCAATTTGCCGAACAGACCGACCCCGAGGGCGCTCTGTTCTTGAAAGAGGGTATCTTCCAGACCATGGACGGCGAGGAGTACATCGAATACGGGCATGAACACCATCACGACGAACACCATCACGACGACATCCGCAAGCTCAACCACTCAAACATCTCTACCTACACTACCCACGGCATCGAGGCCGACTATTATGCCATAAACGTCCGCACTTACAACGGCAACCTCTTCTTCGATCTGCGTACTCCCGACGGCGTACTCTACGACCTCGAACTCGACGGCACAGCGCTGTTCAACGTCGAAAATGCCGTGGTAGCTTCGGCTGTGGCTCTCAAGTGCGGACTCGACCAATACCAACTGCGCAGTGGACTGAAGTCTTTCGCCGGTGTACGTCGCCGCTTCGACTACCGCATACGCGAGAAAGAACTCGTATATATCGACGACTACGCCCACCACCCACAGGAGATACGGTCGACCATCGAGTCGGTACGCTATCTATACCCCAACAAACGAATCGTGGGAATATTCCAGCCGCACCTCTATAGTCGCACACGCGACCTTGCCGATGAATTTGCACAGGTGCTCGGCACTCTCGACGAACTTATAATGCTGCCCATCTACCCCGCACGCGAAATGCCCATCGCAGGTGTTACGTCGAGCATGGTGCTGCGCAAGGTGGCAGGCATGTCGAAATACCTCTGTACCCCCGACCAAGCTCTCGAACTGGTGCCGGCACTCTGCCCCGACATAGTGCTCACCCTCGGTGCCGGCGACATAGACCGCCTTGTGCCACGAATGGAGGCCACGCTTAGAGAACAGATGTTATGAAACGACCGTACAAAATAATGCTCATCCTGCTCGGTGCTGTTGCGTTGGCGACGCTTGTCATCGTTGCCAACGTCAACCGTTCGCACTCGCAGGTCGGCGGCATAGAGGTGAGCATCCGCTACGGCCACACCCCTGTGCTCGTCAACGAGCAGACCGTCGTAGACAGCATCCTCGCCGCCATTCCCAACCTTACGGCACAGCTGGTTGGCAATGTTGACCGCGAGGCTGTAGCCGAAGCTGCGGCACATGTGCCATACCTGCGCGACATCAGCACCTCGGTGAGTGTCAGCGGCAAGGTGGTGGTGCGTGCCGTGCAACGCCGGCCAATAGCACGTCTCTTCTACGGCGGACGCGAACTGTACTTCGACAACGAAGGCTGCTTGATGCCCACAAGTCGCACCGGCGAGTGCAACGTGTTGGTTACCGGTGGCAACTTCGTCGAACCACTGCGCATCGACAGCATCAACAGCCAGACAGAGGCCCTGGTCAAACTGGCCAACTTCCTCGACAGCGAGAAAAAGTACCACAGCCTGATAGACCAAGCCTACATCGAGCGCGACGGCAACATCATGATGGTCCCCAAGCTGGGCGACCACATCATCGAGCTCGGCACCGCCGACGAGCTTGACGAAAAATTCAGCAACCTGCTGACATTCTACCGTCGCGGCATGCCGCGTGCAGGGTGGAACACATACTCGAAGGTAAGCCTGAAATATCGAGGACAGGTGGTTTGTACAAAAGAAACAAGATAAACAAAATAAAACAACAGGATATGGACAACGAAATCATTGTTGGTCTCGACATTGGTACCACGAAGATTGCCTGCTTTGTGGGAATGAGGACCGAAAACAGAAAGGTAAAGATTTTGGGCTTCGGCAAGACCGAGTCGGTTGGCGTTGAGAACGGCGTGGTGAAAAGCATCACCGGCACCGCCGATTCCATCACCAAGGCTGTAGAGGAGGCCTCAGAACAGTCGGGCGTTATTATCGACGAGGTATGGGTCGGTATCGCCGGACAGCACATTAAATCCAACCCCAGTCACGGCAGCATCATGGTGCCGTCAGACCACACGCTGATCGAACAGGAGGATGTCGACCGCCTCATCGATGAGCAGTACAACATCCAGTTGCCTCCCGGCGAGGAGATCATACACGTCTTCGCCCAACAGTACTACGTCGACCGCGAGCCGCTGAACCGCGAAATACCCCCAGTGGGTGTCGCTGGCAAAAACCTCGAGGCCGACTTCCACATGGTCACTGCCAATGTGCAGAACCTGCAGTACATCAAATATGCCGTACAACGCGCAGGCCTTAAAATCAAAGGCGTCGTGCTCGAACCTATCGCCTCGGCCAAGGCAGTCCTCGATGACAGCGACCGCGACGCCGGCGTGGCAATGGTCGACATAGGTGGCGGCACCACCGACATCGCCGTGTTCTACGACGGCATCATACGCCACACATCAGTGCTCCCACTGGCAGGCAACGCCATTACCAACGACATCCGCGAAGGATGCAACATCCTCAAGAAACAGGCCGAGAACCTGAAGGTGAAGTTCGGTTCCTGCCTCGTCCAAGCCGTGTCGGAGAACGATGTAATCTCAATCCCCGGCATACGCAGCCAGTCATCGCGCGAAATCTATGTCAAGACCCTCGCCGGCATCATCAACGCCCGCACCAAGATGATCATGGAGCAGGTTGGCTACGAAATCAAACTCTCTGGCTACAGTAACAAACTGATAGCCGGAGTAGTGCTCACTGGCGGTGGCGCCCAGCTGAAGAACATCAAAGACCTCTGCGAACTTATCACCACCACCGACACCCGCATCGGCATCCCCAACGAGCACCTCGATCCCGAAAGTTTCTCTTTCGCCGAACTAGCCCACCCGATGTACGCCACCGGCATAGGTCTGGTGCTCTATGGTCTCGAACAAGCCGAATCCGAACGCGAGCATGGCGGCAACGAGGAAGAAGAGCCTGAAAACATCCATACCAAGGACGGCCATGTGGATATGTTCGCCAATATGGCCGAGACCACCGCAGAGCCCCAGAAACCGGCCGAAGAAAACGACAACGCCAAGAAAGACAAGAGCAAAGGATTCGAGAAAGTCCTTGGCCGTTTCTTCAATTCAGTGTTCAACGAAGGAATCGACGACTGACGCATAAAAAGTTATTGTGTACAACATGTTGAAAACTAATTGATAGAGCCGCACGAACACAGCCAAAAAATAAGTAATTTTACACTGCCAAAATAAAAGACAATTATTATATAACGACATCTTTTTCAATAAGATAGAAACACACAAGCACATGGAAGAAAATAGCAACACCACGTTTTTCACCTTCGATTCGCCAAAAGGACAGTCGTCGTACATCAAAGTCATCGGTGTCGGCGGCGGCGGCGGCAACGCGGTGAACCACATGTTCCGCCAGGGCATCAAGGGCGTCGACTTCATCGTCTGCAACACCGACATGAAAGCCCTCAACGCAAGTCCTGTGCCCAACAAGATACCTCTGGGCGATCTTGGCCTTGGTGCCGGCAACAAGCCCGAACGTGCCAAACAGGCAGCCCTCGACAAGGAGAACGAAATCCGCGAAGCCTTGGAGCACAACACACAGATGCTCTTCATCACCGCCGGTATGGGTGGTGGCACCGGCACCGGCGCAGCTCCTGTCATTGCCGAGATTGCCAAGAAGATTGAACTTCCCAACGAAGACACCAAGCACATACTTGTCGTGGCCATCGTTACGCTACCCTTCAGCACCGAAGGTCGCCGTCGTCGCGAACAGGCCGAGGCCGGCATCGTGGAGTTGAGCAAGCATGTCGACTCCATTCTTGTCATCAACAACGACAAACTGCTTTCGTTCAAAGACTTCACCCTTTCCAAAGCCTTCGGCATGGCCAACGACGTGCTGCTCACCGCCGCCAAAGGTATTGCCGAAATCATCACCGTCGACGCCTACGTCAACATCGACTTCCAGGATGTCAACACCGTGATGGAGAACAGCGGCACCGCCCTGATGGGCTCCGGCAGTGGCAAGGGCGAGAACCGCGCCCACGACGCCATCGAGGCTGCCACCACCAGCGTGCTGCTCAACGACAACGACATCAGCAACGCCAAGAACGTGCTCATCTACTACTCCTACTCGTCCGACCACGAAATCACCATGGCCGAGCTGGGCGAAATCACCGACTACCTGACCGCCAAGACCAAGGGCAGCGCCGACATTATCTGGGGCGCCGGTGCCGACGATTCGCTCGACGACGAGCTGAAGGTCACCCTCATTGCCACAGGCTTTGAGAAAAAAGCCGTCATCGACGAAGGTCCGGTTATACACCACCTCGACGACGAGCCCGCCGACGAAGTGAAACACACCGAGGTCAAAAAGATAATCCCCGACACCGACGGTATGGCAATAATCCACCACGAGCCCTCTGCCGAGCCAAAAGATGAATCCACCTTCATCCCCGAAGCCGTGGTAATCCCCGAAGCCGCGGTTGTTCAAGAGGTTGTCGAGGCCGTAGCTCCGGCTCCCGAACCCATAGTACCTGTTACCGAACCGGTGGCTGTCGAGACTCCCGCTCCTGCCAACAAACGCGTATTCTACCTCGAAGACGAGGATTCTGCCGAGGCTCCCAAGCCTGCAGTCAACAGCATACGCGCCGGTGCCGACGATTTCAAGACCGAAATCGACACCATGGTCGACGAGATTCACCTTGTGTCGCACAATGAGGAAGAGCCCGTGGCCGAAGTGGCGAAAGCCATCGAACCCGAACCCGCTCCCGCCTACCGTTCGGCTTTCGAGAACGACAACGACGTGACCACTGCCGCCGAACGCATACGCCGCATCCACGACCTTCTGCGCAACAACCCCGGCGGGGCCGACATTGTGCAGAAGATGCGCACCGAGCAGATTGCCGACAATGCCCTTTACGAGGGATTGAGTTCGGCCGACCGCGAAGCCTCGTCGTTCTCCCTGCGCGCCGACGGCACAGTAGCCAAGAACCCCTACCTCTACGGAAACAATCCTGACTAAATGAGCAAAAAAGTCATTGGCATACTGTGCGCCATCGGAGCGGCGGTATGCTACGGCACCAACCCCCTGGGGGCTCTAAATCTCTACACCGAGGGCATGAACACGCCCTCGGTGCTTTTCTACCGCTTCGGCCTGGCATGGGTCATAGTGGCACTGGTGATGCTGTTCCGCAAGGAGAGCCTAAAGGTGAACAAGCGCGAATTCCTAACTCTCAGTGCCCTGGGCGTGCTGTTCATATTCTCGTCGCTCACCCTCTACCTCAGCTTCCACTTGATGCCCGCAGGCGTGGCTTCGACCATTTTGTTCACCTATCCCGTTATGACTGCCGTAATCATGGCCCTCTTTTTCCACGAGCGCATCCGCCTGGGCACCGTGGCATCCATTGCGCTTAGCCTGGCAGGTGTGCTGCTGCTCTACTGGGGCGACCCCGGCGGCGCGCTGCACCTGGGCGGCGTGGTGCTGGTGCTTGTTTCGGCACTCACCTATGCGTTGTATATCATTGTGGTCGACAAATCGCCGTTGCAGATGTCGTCGTTCAAGATTAATTTCTACGTGCTCTTCTACTGTGCCGCCGGCATGGCCCTCTTCGCCCTCGTCAGCGGCCAGCCGCTGATGCTGCCTGCCTCGCCACGCGCATGGCTCTGGGTGGGTTGGCTAGCCGTGGTACCGGCCATCATGGCGTTGGTGATGATGGTCTACGCCGCCAAGTATCTTGGCAGCACGCCGACGGCCATCCTCGGTGCCCTCGAACCCACAACGGCAGTGCTCATCGGAGTTTTCGTTTTCAGCGAGCCATTCACCCTGCGCCTGCTCCTCGGCATCGTGCTTATTCTTGCCGCCGTGGTGTTTGTGGTGCTGGCCAAGGACACTCGCAACAGCACCCCTCAAAAAGCGTGACCCCGGGCACCCCAGCGAAGTTGATGGGAATGCATTAGATGTGCGACGAATTCGAATTAGCAATTTTTAACACATATATGTTATAATATGTGAAAATATAATACTATCTTTGCATCTGTAAAGTGACAGCCTGATGGCTGGCTTTATTTAGTGTGAACTAAAGATACAGAGCATGATAGCTGTTATTGGCAGTGGCAGTTGGGCCACTGCAATAGTAAAAATATTACAAGAAAACAGTCGACAGAGGGTGAATTGGTGGACCCGCAGCAAGGCTGTGGCCGACGAAATAGCCGCGACAGGACATAACCCGAAGCATCTTTCCGAGGTGAAGCTCGACCCCACAAGCTTGTGGGTGAGCGACGACCTGCAAGCCGTGGTGGAAGCCAGCGACGAGCTGCTGCTTGCCGTTCCCTCGGCATATATCGACAAGGTGCTGTCGCAGCTGCCCAAGGAGGCCCTACAAGGCCGCCGCATTATCTCGGCCATAAAAGGGACACTTCCCGACTGCTGCATGAGCATATCGCAATATGTGGAGCAGACATTCGGCGTGAAACCCGACGACATCTGCGTTGTCAGCGGACCGAGCCACGCCGAGGAAGTGGCCAACGGCATGCCCACCTACCTCACCGCCGCCTCGCGCAACGAAGACTTCGCCCGCGAGGTTGCCGACCGTCTGCGGAACCATTATATCATCACCTCCGTCAGCACCGACATCGACGGCGTGGAACGCTGCGGACTGGCCAAGAACATCTACGCCATAGCCGCCGGCATAGGCAGTGGTCTGGGCTACGGCGACAACCTCAACGCCGTGCTCACCGCCGGTGCCATACGCGAGATAGACGCCCTCATCGAGAAGGGCATCCCCTATCCTGGACGCAACATACTGGACAACTGCTACCTTGGCGACCTGATAGTCACCTGCTGGTCGCGCCACAGCCGCAACCGCGCCCTCGGCGAAGCCGTTGCCCAGGGCGAGAAGCCCGAGGAGATCTTCGCCCGCACCGGCAGCATTGCCGAAGGCTACTATTCGGTCAAGAACATGCACCGCATTGCCAAGAGCCTCGACAGCACCGACAGAATACCCATTGCCGAAACAGTCTACCGCATCCTATATAAAGGTGCCGACCCGCGACAGGAGATGGAACACCTGATTGAAACCGCACTCTGAATGGACCCATTCGACGACATACGTCCCTATACCGACGCCGAGATACCCGAAGCCATGCGGCATATTGCCGAGTGGGACCTCTTCCCTCAGATGATACGGTTCATCTATCCCAACATCAACATCGAAGAAGCTCGCCAGAAGATACTGGCCATACAGAGCATCAACCAGTTCCAAGCCACTGTGATGAACGATGCCATACGCCGCATCATCGGCGAGACCACAGAAGGCTTCACCTTCCACGGCCTGCACCACCTGCGCCGCGGACAGCCTTACCTCTTCGTATCGAACCACCGCGACATCACACTCGACGCCTTCCTGCTTCAGCACATCCTCATCGAGCACCGCGGCGACACGTCGCACATCGTCTTCGGACAGAACCTGCTCAGCATGCCCATCATAGAAGTGCTCTTCCGCAGCAACAAGCTTATCCGCATGGAACGCGGCGGCACGCCTAGGGCTTTCTACAACAGCCTGCAACACCTCTCCAACTACCTCAATATGCTTGTCACCGAGCGTCGCCAGTCGGTGTGGATAGCCCAGCGCAACGGACGCGCCAAAGACGGCGTCGACACCACGGCTCCTGCCATGCTCAAGATGCTGACCCTCGGTGGCAAAGGAGACCCCATGCAGACCCTCCGCGACCTGCATCTGGTGCCTGTAAGCATCAGCTACGAGTGGGACCCCTGCGACGCTATGAAAGCCACCGAGCTGCTGCAGAGTCGCAATGGTGCCTACCAGAAGGCCCCTGACGAAGACCTGAAGAGCGTTGTGACAGGCATCATCGGGCACAAAGGACACGTACACCTTGAGATAGGCCGACCTTTGACGCCACGCGAACTGGTGCCCGCCGAAGGCGAAGAGCTGACGTTGCACGTGGCGCGCGTCCTCGACCGGCGCATACGCGACGGCTACCGCCTGATGCCCACCAACTATGCCGCCTACGACATCTTGAACGGCCGTACCCGTCGCGGACGCTACACACAGCATACCGTCGACACCCTCGCAGCCCGCGCCGAAGCACTACCCCACCCCGATGCACAACGCATACTCCTCGAGATGTATGCCGCACCGCTAAAAAAACTATAGCCCAATGAGAATAGTTGTCCAACGTGTGCTGTCGTCATCTGTTTCTATCGGAGGTACACTGAAATCGTCCATCGGCAAAGGGCTGATGATTCTGGTGGGAATTTGCGACGACGACACCGACGAGGATATCGACTACCTCTGCCGCAAGGTGGTGCAGATGCGCATCTTCGACGACGAGAACGGGGTAATGAACCTGCCAATCACCGAGGTGCCGGACAGCGGCATACTGGTAGTGAGCCAGTTCACCCTCATGGCCTCCACCAAGAAGGGCAACCGCCCCAGTTACATCCACGCCTCGCGGCCCGAGTTCGCCGTGCCGATGTACGAGAAGTTTGTGGCCAAGCTGCAGTCGCTCTTCGGCCATGAGATACAAACTGGCACCTTCGGCGCCGACATGCAGGTGGCGCTCGTCAACGACGGCCCCGTCACCATTATCATGGACTCGCACCTGCGCGACCGCTTCTGAACGTTTTCATTCACCAAAACCATTCCCGGAGAGGGCATTTTCGCTCCCTCCGGGACCTTCGTTTTTAATATTTCAAAACCCGATTTCCACCCATCAAAGCCGCTATTGGAAATCAACTAGTTACAGCGATAAAAACGCACATAACACTCTGTATCAGTGTCAAGTAGCCCACAAATCAACATGTAACAGCCTGTAACACAGCACCATCTCCTTACCAACTCTTACTCAACGCCTACTCATCTCCTTATCAACATTCAGTCGAGTAGGAGATGATAAATTTAACATTAGTCGATGTTATGTCGGAAATACGTTTTTAATACCTGCTCACCTCCTGTTTCACCCCTGCGCACCCCTTGCCCATACACCACCGAAAAACACAACCAGCCGTGGGCTAAAGCTCACGGCTGGTTGTCATGCTTGATACTACCATCACGCCTGTGCCGATATCCAACGGGGTTTGCCCCGAAAATCCTCATGCACATTGGGGTTTAAGCCTTGTGCTTTGAATACTGCGCAAGTCTCGGCGGCAAGGGCTTCGTTTATCTCCACCACCAGCAGGCCGCCATCGGCCAAGTGCTCCTTGGCGATGGTGGCTATTGCATTGTAGAACCGCAGCGGGTCGTCGTCGGGCACGAAGAGGGCCAGCGCCGGGTCGTAGTCGAGCACGTTGCGCTGCATCTGTGCCCGCTCTTTCTCCATGACGTATGGCGGATTGCTGACGATTAACCCATACTGCCCATTCACCCCATCAACCCCACCAAGCACATCGCCCTCCACGAAACGCACCTCCACGCCGTTGTTTTGGGCGTTCTGGCGGGCCATCTCCAAAGCCTTGGGCGATACATCCACCGCCGTCACATCGGCCGCAGGGAAGGCCTTTTTCAGCGCGATGGCGATGCATCCGCTGCCGGTGCAGAGGTCGAGAATGTTGAATGCTGAATGTTGAATGTTGAAAGTTGAAATAATCCATTGGACTATCTCCTCGGTTTCGGGTCTCGGTATCAGCACGTCGGGGCTCACGGCGATGCGGCAACCGCAGAAGTCGGTGTAGCCGATGATATGCTGTATGGGGCGGCTTTGCTTGAGGTCTTCGAGCGCCCAGTGGAAGCGCAGCAGGTCGCTCTGGTCGATGGTCTGCTCGCGCGAGGTCAGCAGCCGCACCTTGTCCCAGCCGAGGAAGGCCTCGAAGAGCATGTCGAGGAACACGCCCACCTCGCCGCTGCCGTACATGCCGTCCAGCTCCTCGTGGAAGAGGCTGGCGATATCTCTTACCCTATTGGAACGGAAACGAAGATTACGAGTATTCATTGGATTTATGGATTACGCCGCAGGCGGGAGATTACTTCCGGCCGAAATCTGCGGGGATTTCTCCCCAATGGTCGGTGTCCCACTTGCGTATCTCGGTGGTGTAGCTGTTGGTGCGGAGCCAGTTCTCGGCGCGGTGGATATAGTCCCACAGCTCGGCGGTCGAGGCGTCCTCCAC
>JAFXUY010000052.1 GCA_017524785.1 Bacteroidales bacterium
CGCCGTGGTCCAAGTGCAGCACAATTTGGGGATTGGGGCAGCCCAGTTCCTTGGCGTATTCGACGGCGCCTTCGGCCATGTAGCGCAGCAGGGTGGGGTTGGCGTATTCGCGAGCGCCCTTGCTGACCTGCAGGATGACGGGACTCTTGGTCTCGACAGCGGCCATGATGATGGCCTGCATCTGCTCCATGTTGTTGAAGTTGAAGGCGGGGATGGCATAGCCGCCGTTGACTGCTTTGCGGAACATCTCACGGGTGTTCACAAGCCCTATTTTCTTGTAGTCTACCATAATACTATTGTTTGAATGTTTTCAATGCATAAATGATTTTGCAAAAGTACAAACAATAATTGATATGGCCAAATTTTTTTATGGAACCACTATTTTTGTAGCGGGGAAGTCGTCGGTTTGCAGCATGTAGATACCAGCCGGCGGGCGTGGCATGGCGCATGTGTCGTGGCACACGGTCTCGGCCAGCAGACGGCCGCCGGTGTCGAAGAGGCGCACCGTTCCGTTGCAGCCGCTGATGGTGATATTGCCGTCGGAAACGCTGATTATCGGCCGCTGGCCGTTGTCTACCTCAATGCCGTCGCAGTCCTCTTCGATGTTCTGGAAGTGGCTCCAGTAGATGTCGGTGCGGTAGGCTTCCATGCTGCCGCATGGGACGGTGAGCGTGAGGCTTGCGTTCATTCCGTCGAAGGTGTTGTCGCAGGCCTGCGGTGGCACGGCGGCGAGGCTTGTCATTTTGTTGATGCGCGTGCAATCGCCCAGCGCCCATGGCCCGAGGTGGGTGAGGCTGGCGGGCAGCGTAAGTTCCGTCACGCTGGACAGTTCGGCCAAGGCCATCTCGCCGATATAGACCACCGACGGGGGAATGTTCAGTTCCCGCAGCCCGGTGCAGCCGTGCAGCAGTTCGTCGCGGATGGTGTCGAGGCCCGCGGGCAGGTGCACTTTCTTCAGGCGGCCATTGTAGTTGTAGCAGAAGGCGCGCGGGGCAAGGTGGGTGCAGCTGTTGGGTACTATTATAGAGTCGGTGCGGCTCAGCGAGGCGAAGGCATCGCTGCCGATGGAAATGACGTGGCTGCCGAGGTCGATGGCGCTCATGTTACAGTAGTAGAAAGCCCCTTGTCCGATGCTGCACGCGGCGTCGGCGATGGTCACTGTGGTTTCGCCGCTGGCGCGGAAGGCGTTGTAGAAGGCGTATTTGTCAATCTTCGTCACCGTCGAGGGAATGACGATGGAGCCCAGCCGACTGCAACTCTGGAAGGCTGAGTTGCCTATCGTCTCCAATCCTTCGGGTAGGATGATGCTCTCCAGTTGGCCGAGGCTGAAGGCATAGCGGCCGATGGTGCGGACCGAGGCGGGCAGCACAGCCTGTGTTACCCACGGACGGCAGGCGGTGACGGCGGCACGGTTGCTGTCGGGATAGAAGATACCGTCCTCCTCGTATCCGTTCACCGTCAGCGCAGCCCAGGGACTTCCACCGGCATTGCCATGATAGATCACGTTGCCAATCGTGCCGAAGGCCTTAGGACCTATGCTGTCTACGCCGTCGGGCACCTCCAGTTCGAAGATGCCTGTGCTGGCCAATGCCAGACGTCCTATCGTAGTGACGCTGGAAGGAATGACTGCCGCCTTGATTTCGCCGTGGCTGTAGAATGCGCTGTCGGCCAATGAGGTGACAGTGTACTGCTCGCCGCCGTGCTCCACCGTGGAGGGGATGACGAGCGTGTCGCTGTAGCGAATGTAGGGGGTGTTCCACACACTCTCGTCGCCGCGCACGCTGACATGATGTTGCGCCGAGTCGGTGATGATGCAGAAGATGGTGTCGCCCTGCGGGGTGACGGTTTGGAAATCGTGTGCCACCTGCGCCTGTGTGGCGACGGCCAACGCCACCGCCACTGCCGCCGAAGCGGCCTGTTTCAATGCTGTGTTCATACTGTCGTTGTTTGAGATGTGACTGTCGAAGTAGTTTGCCGGCGCATTGTGCATCACGGCGCGGATGACGCGGCTGCCCGAGGTGCGGTAGAAGGTGACGGTGCCGGCCTCGCGGTTGTGCTGCCACGCCCAGCCTCCGTGCCACACGCTGTCGCCCCAAGGGAAGAGGCCATGGTAGTCCCAATCGACATCGACCCACGGCGTAGCCACCGTGTCATTCTCTTTCGAGGGTGACACGGTGGTGTCGGGCAGGCTGTCGGCCACCGCCGGCGTTACGCCGAACACAGCCTTGCGCCACTGCGGCACCACAGCCACCGCGATGCTCGAAACCACAGCCAGTGCGAGCAGCACTGCCAGCATGTGTCGCAGGCGTGCCACTATGCGGTGCCAGCGCTGGTAGACAGTGTCACGTCCAATACCCAGGTCGCTGGCTATCTCGTCGGCCGTGTATCCCTCGAGGCGCATCAGCAGCAGGTGGCGGTCCTGCGGAGGCAACTGGTCGGCGAGGTCGGCGATGAGTGCGCGGCGTTCGGCATTTTCGGTGTCTCCGGTGTCGGCTTGTTCGGGCAGGTCCGATAGAGTCGGCGGCCTCTGGCGGCGCGCGGCATGTTCCAGCACGTGGCGCACCTGCCACTCCACCCATGCCCGCTGCTCGTGCGGCGCGGCGTCGTGGCGCAACTCGGCGAGGTGCTGCCACAGGCGCAGGCAGGCGTTCTGGTAGAGGTCGCGGCAGTGCTCGCTGTCGCCGCCGGCGGCGTCGCGGCACATGGCTTGTACCAGCGGCGCATACTGCCGCAGAAGGTCGTTGAACTGTCTTTCCATAATAATACAATACCCTTCGGAAGGGCAAAATCTGACAGTATGATGAAAAAAAGTGTATGTCTATCGTCGGAAGATGCCGAAGACGGCGGCGCCGCTGCCGGTCATCGAGGCGTAGAGTGCTCCGCGGCGGTACATATCCTCCTTGAGGGCGGCGATGGCGGGGTGGGAGGGAAAGACCGACGCCTCGAAGTCGTTGACGATGAGGTCGCGCCACTCCTCTATCGGCCGTCTTACAGCCTCTTTCAGTGAGGAGTGAGGAATGAGGAATGAGGAATTGTCGATGCCGGCATAGGCCTCTTTGGTGCTCACATGCTCGCCCTCGGGAATCTCTATCTTAATGAGGAATGAGGAGAGAGGAATGAGAAGTTCTATGGGCTCAAGTATGTCGCCGATGCCGGTGGCATAGGCGGGCTCGTTTTTTATGAATATGGCACAGTCGGCACCGAGACGGGCGGCACGCTGTTCAAGCTCTTTGACGGAAAGTCCGAGGCTGAACATCTCGTTGAGCATCTTCAGCGTGAAGGCGGCGTCGCTGCTGCCGCCGCCGAGACCGGCGCCGAAGGGGATGTTCTTCTTCAGGCGGATGTTTACGGCGGGTATGCCGAATTCGTCGTGCAGCAGCTGCCAGGCGCGCAGACATATATTGTCCTCCGGGGCATTGTCGAGCGCTATGCCGTCTTGTGCTATCGCAGGCAAGGCTGCCTGCGTACCATTAATCTCCAGCTCGTCGCAGAGGTCTGTCACCGGCAGGAAGATGGTCTCCAGGTCGTGGTAGCCGTCGGGCCGTTTGCCTACGACATGCAACCCTAGGTTAATCTTGCAGTTTGGATATGATATCATTCGCCTTAACTACTTAACTACTGTCTACTTAACTACTGAATCCTGACTACTTTGCTCCTGACTTCTGGTTACTTGATCATAGGCTTTGATGATGTCGGTCACCAGGCGATGGCGGATGACGTCGCTGTTGTCGAGCTCGATGATGTCGATGCCTTTCACATCGCGCAGTATGTTGACAGCCTGCAGCAGGCCGCTCTGCTGGTGGCGCGGCAGGTCGACCTGCGTCAGGTCGCCGGTGATGACGAATTTGGCGTTGCGGCCCATGCGGGTGAGGAACATCTTGAGCTGTGCGCTGGTGGCGTTCTGTGCCTCGTCGAGGATGACGAAGGCGTTGTCGAGCGTGCGGCCGCGCATGAAGGCCAGCGGGGCAATCTCGATGGTGTTGTCCTCCCAGTAGGAGAGGAGTTTCTGCTGCGGTATCATGTCGCGCAGGGCGTCGTAGAGGGGTTGCAGGTAGGGGTCGAGTTTGTCGCGCAGGTCGCCGGGCAGGAAGCCGAGGTTCTCGCCGGCCTCGACGGCGGGGCGGGTGAGGATGATGCGGCGTATCTCCTTGTTCTTCAGCGCGCGCACGGCCATTGCCACGGCGGTGTAGGTCTTGCCTGTGCCGGCAGGCCCGATGGCGAAGACCATGTCGTGCTCGTAGACCGAGCGAACCAGCCGCTGCTGGTTGGGCGTGCGGGCCTTGATGAGCAGGCCGTTGCGGCCGTGCACCAGCACTTCGTCGCTCACCTCGGCGTCGGGGCTGCCGCCGCTGCTTTCCATGATGCCCATGATGGCGTTCTCGGTGATGCGGCCGAATTTGTCGTAGTAGGTCATCATGGCTTGCAGCTTGCCTTCGAACCACGCTATGTCGTCCTCCGAGCCAATGGCTTTCAGCATGTCGCCGCGGGCGATAATCTTCAGCTTCGGGAAAAGCAGTTTGACGAACTCGAGCAGGCGGTCGTTCTGGCCCCAAAAGCGCGAGTAGTCAATCTCTTCCAACGAAAAAATCTTCTCTGTAGATGTCTCTGTCATGGTGCAAAGATACTAAAAAAATCGAATCCGTTATCCTAAAAACATCGTCGTGGCTGGCTGATGACTGGCTCATTTCTTCGGTATTTCTTCGGTGTTTCTTCGGTATTTCTTCGGTATTTCTTCGGTCATTCACTGAAGAACAACTGAAGAACAACCGAAGAACAACTGAAGAACAGATGGTGTTGTCACCAACCATACGGCGCCTTGCAATGATGTAAAATGTTAAAAAACTAGTTGGTGATAACTTTTTTCTTGCGATTTGGAAAATATTTGTATTTTTGCGTTAATTGAATTTATGCATAATTATAAATAACAATCATTAAATAAACACATTATGAAAAAAACATTATTATTTTTTGCAGCATTGCTGACCTTTGGTCTGGCTGCTAGCGCCCAGACTATTTGGTCGGAGGATTTTGAGACCACAGATCTCACGGGTTGGACGACTTATTCCGACAACCTGGCCAACCATTCCAGCTATTCCAATTTCGGCACAAGTTGGGAGGTCGCCCAGTTGAACAATGGCGACCATGTCGCTCTGTCTATTTCCTACACCAACCCGGCGCAAGACTGCGACCGCTGGCTGATTACCCCGGCTATCAATATTCCTACAGGTGCCGACTACAGCTTGGTGTTCCAAGTGTGCGGCTATTCGGCCAACTATCCCGAGAAGGTTAGCGTCAGAGTGTCGACCAGCGGCACGGACAAGACCGACTTCACCGAGGTGCTTGATATCATTATGGATGGCAGCACCTACATCGCCGGCTACAATGATGTGCTGGTTTCTCTTGCCGCCTATTCCGGCCAGGATATCCACATCGCTTTCGTAAACCATGGCGACGGCTACTACACCTTTATCGACAACCTTCAGGTCAAGGTGGTCCCTGCCAATGGCATTGCTTTGGCCGACGTCAATGCTCCCAGCTTTGTTGGTGCCGGCAGTAATTTCAATGTCGATGTCACTGTCCGCAACACCGGCAGCGCACCCCTGACTTCGTTCGACCTTACCTATGACATCAACGGCTCCAATGCCCAGACTGTCAATGTCACCGGTGTCAACGTCGCCCCGCTGACCTACTACACCAAGACCATCAGCATGAGCCATCCCACCGTTGAGAATATCACTGTCAATGTCGCTGTCGACTCGCCCAACGGCGGTACCGACTCCGATGTCAGTGACAACAGCGGCAACGACAATGTTATTGTTTACAACCAGTCGGCTGCATTCACCCGCAACAACACCCTGCTCGAGCACTTCACTACCGCCCAGTGCCAGTACTGCCCTGCCGGCCACGAACGTCTCGGCCAGGCTGTTAGCGGCCTCGAAGACCGTGTGGCATGGGTTGCCCACCATGCCGGTTTCTACACCGATGGCATGACAATCCCGGCTTCGGAGAATGATATTATCCAGATGTACGGCAATAGCGGCACTTGGGCTCCTGCCATGATGCTGGACCGCAATTGCGACTTCTTCCCCGAAGAGGAAGGCGCTGTCGGCAGCGTTGGCCAGGCTAGTGCCATCACCTCGCTCTTCAACCGTGCCCTTGCAGAACCGGCCCTCGTGAGCATTGCAATCGACAACTGGTCGTTCAATCCGAGCACCCGCGAGCTTTCCGTCACCGTCTCTGGCTCTTCTATCATCGACATGGACGATGCCCGCATTTCGCTCTTCATCACTGAGGACAACATCCACGCTTCCCAGACTTCAACCAGCGGAACCATCCAGAACTACCAGCATGACCACGTGCTCCGCGCAGCTGTCGGCGGTTCGTGGGGCGAGCCTATCAGCATCACTGCCGATGGCAACTACACCAAGACTTTCACCTACAACATCCCCACAACATGGAAGGCCAGCACCTGCCGCGCCATCGTGTTCGTAAACCGCTACAATACCAGCATTGCCGAGCGTCATGTGATGAACGCAGCCAAGACCGACTATATCTCCAACAGCGCTGCTGTTGAGAACGTCGAGGCAACTATGACCATCAAGACATGGCCCAACCCCGCTGCCGAGACCGCCTATGTCGAGGCCGAGAGCACCATCCACAGCTACACCATGGTCAACGCCATGGGCCAGGTGGTGATGACCGCCGAAGGTCTCAATGCCGATGCCCTCGAACTTGACGTCCGCAACCTCGCCGCCGGTATCTACTATGTCACCATCACTACCGACAACGGCACTGCCACCCAGCGCCTGAGCGTCGTGAAGTAAAACGGCTGCGGATTATTGGGAAGACCAATAATTTGTAAAAAAAATAATGCGGGATGCAATATAATGTTGCATCCCGCGTTATGTTTATTGTAACTAATAGTAAAAAGCAGAATGAAACGCATACTTGCAATCGCACTTGTGGTGCTGTGCGCCGGCACGGCGTCGTCGCAGCAGGTGGCCTCGCGCGCCAAGGCCCTGCGCATGCTCAACTTCAGCCGTCCGGAGTATCAGATCAAGGACATAAAGGTCTACACCGACACCATGACGGTCTATTCGCTGGCCAACTACATCATCTACCCCTTCGGCGAATGGAGTTCGGTAGAACAGTATATCACCGACAACCAACTTTCGTGGTACCGCGACATAGGATACAAGAAATACTACGACTCGATGGAGGTGAGCGTGAACCGCCTGCGCCGCACCGACGACAGCTATATCGACGTCTACTACAGCATATGGACCAAGAAGATTGAACTGCTTGGCGGCTACATCAGCGACAAGGAAGTGCAACTCGTCAACGGCCTGCATGTGGGCATGAGCAAGGACGATGTCTTCAAGGTGTTCTTCAAGAAATACCCCAAGTCGTACACCAGCGACGTGACGGTGCTGAAAGTTATCAGCGGCGCCGGCGAGGTGGCCGAGATCTACACCTTCCGCGGCCAGAAACTGCGCCACATCAAAATCGAGACGTCCTATAAGTATTATTAAAACGGCGAATTCTACGAATTAAGCGAAAGCTACGCAGGTCAATTTGTGGCGAATTACTCGAATTGGGACTGTCGTTAAATTCGAGTAATACGCCACAAATTAATAGTAAAAGATAATTCGTCAAATTCGCGCAATTCGCCGTTAAAAGAAGAATATGAAACGCACGGCGCTGTTCTTCGGGTCGTTCAACCCGATTCACGTAGGGCACCTCGTCATTGCCAATACCATGCTGCAGCAGGAAGGCATCGACGAGGTGTGGCTCGTTGTATCGCCGCAGAACCCGCTGAAAGAACGTGCCACGCTGCTCGCCGACCATCACCGAATGCAGATGGTGCGCCGCGCCATTGAGGACAACTACAGCCTGCGCGCCTGCGACATCGAGATGCACCTGCCGCTGCCCAGCTACACCGTGGTGACCCTTGCGGCCCTCGGCGAGAAATACCCCGACCGCGAGTTCTGCCTAATCATGGGCAGCGACAACCTGGCCAACTTCCACCGTTGGCGCAACCACGAATACATACTGCAGCACTACCATATCTATGTCTATCCGCGCCCGGGCAGCGAGCACTGCCCCCTGCGCGACCACCCCAACGTCACCATGACCAACGTGCCGATGATGGACATCTCGTCGAGCTACATACGCCGCCAGATTGCCGAAGGCAAGGATGTGCGCTATATGCTCACCGAACCTGTATATAAGTATCTAACCGAAATGCATTTCTACCAATGAAAAAAGGAGTTAAAATACTGCTGTGGATTGTGGGCGGCCTCGTCGCCCTTGTTCTTCTTGTGTCGCTGTTGGCGGGCCCTATAGCCAAAGGCTATGTCAACCGCCATGGCGAGGACATCACCGGCCGCAAGGTGCACGTAGGCCATGTGGGCCTCAACCTCTTCACCGGCCATGTCAACATCCGCGACCTCGATGTGTACGAGGACGATGCCGCGACGGTGTTCGCCGGCTTCGACACGCTCGACGTCAATGTGCGCCTGCTCAAGATTCCCTTCCACACCTTGCACTTCGGCCACATCACCCTTGCTGGTTTCCATGCCGACGTCAAGCAGCAGGGCGACCGCTTCAACTTCAACTCGCTGATAGAGCATTTTGCCTCGGACGACACCACGGCCGACCAGGATACCACACCCAGCGACTGGGTGCTCAAATTCTACAACATACGCCTTTCGCATGCTCGCCTCAACTATGACGACCTTGCCACCAACAAGGGCTGGCACCTGCCCGACGTCAACTTGCGTGTGCCGGGCTTCGTGCTTGGCGGCGAGGGCAACACAGAGGGTGGCCTCAACATTGGCTTCGACCAAGGCGGCCGTCTCGGTGTCGAGGGCAACTACGACTCGCAGAGCAACAACTTCGACCTGACTGTCAGCCTTGCCGACTTCGCTGTGGCCAACCTCGAGAGCTACCTTGCCGACATGCTGCGCTATGAGAGCATCGACGGCAACGTGTATGCCAACCTGAAGGCCGAGGGCAACCTCGACGAGATAATGCGCAGCAGCATTTCGGGCAACGTGGCCGTCAGCGCCCTTGCCGTCAGCGACGCCAACGGCCCCGTGGCCGCTTTTGATACCTTGGCGGTGACTATCAACAATATCTGCCTCGACGATAACCGCTTTGACATAGCCTCCGTCCGTCTCGGCGGCCTCAAAGCTACCTACGAGCAGTGGAAAGAATACAGCAACATCGACCGCCTGCTGACCCCCGAGAGTGGTGAATCGGCCGATACCGGCAAGGTTGCCGACACACCTGCACAGCCTGCCGATACCAATACCGCCCCGACCAAGCCATTGAGTCTCCATGTGGGTTCGTTCGTCATCAACAATGCCGCCCTCACCTATGTAGACCATACGCTGCCCGACCCATTCAGTTTTGCCATCACCAAGCTGGGCGTCGAGGCTACAGACCTCACCACCGAGGGCGAGAACAATGCCCGCCTGCAGGCTACCTTGCAGGGTGGCGGAAAGCTCAACGTGCTGTGGAACGGCGACATCAGCAACTGGAAGCAGCACCAGGACCTCTTCCTCACCATCCGTGGCCTCGACATGCGTCAGTTCACTCCATGGTCGGTGGCTTACACTGCGCAGCCCATCGACGACGGTATCTTCGGCCTGTCTTCGCACACCATGATTGCCAACAGCAAGCTGGTGAGCAAGGACAATATCGATATCTATAAGCTCCGTGTTGGCGACCGTCGCAAAGACATCGACCCCGAGGTGAAGCTGCCCCTCAAGACAGCCCTCTACATACTGCGCGACAAGGACGACAAGATACAGCTGCCTCTGTCGGTGAGCGGCAATGTCGACAATCCCGAGTTCAACTACATGAAAGCCCTCTGGAAGACCCTAGGCAACCTGTTGGTGAAGGTGGCTACCTCGCCGGTGCGCGCCCTTGGCAATGCGTTCGGCCTCAGTGGCGACGACCTCGAGTTCCTCGCCGTCAAGCCCGACCAGCATATACTCACCTCCGAGCAGTACCATGTCCTTTCGTCGCTGGCCACTATAGTCCAGAGCGACAGTTTGCTCACACTCACCCTCGAACGCCAGATGCCCGTCGGCGACAGTGTTGCCTATCAGCGCCTCGACAGCCAGATTAGCAACTACCTTATTGAGCAGGGCCTGCCGCAGAACCGCTTCAGCATCACTGTATCCGACTCGGCCAACAGTGGCCGCTCTGGCTACGCCATCCTCTCCCAAATAGCAATAGAATAGTATAATGGAAGATAACGACATTTTCACTCCGCAAGCAACCGACTATAACGACGACTCCATTGTCCACCTCGAGGACATGGAACATATACGTCTCCGTCCGGGTATGTATATTGGCAAACTCGGCGACGGCTCGTCGCACGACGACGGCATTTATGTACTTATCAAGGAGGTCGTAGACAACTCTATCGACGAGTTCACGTCGGGCTTCGGCAAGAAGATTGAAGTGAAGATCAATTTCGCCGAGCGCAAGGTGAGCATCCGCGACTATGGCCGCGGCATACCTTTGGGCAAGCTGGTGGAGGCTGTATCAAAGCTTAACACCGGTGCCAAATACGACAGCAAAGTGTTCCAAAAGTCTGTTGGCTTGAACGGTGTGGGTACCAAGGCTGTCAATGCCTTGTCGTCCTATTTCCGTGTGCAGTCGTTCCGTGAAGGCAAGACGCGCTGGGCCGAGTTCGCTGACGGCAAGCTCACCAGCGACAGCGGCATCGTCGCTGCCGACAGCTCGGCAGTCGATTCGGGCACGCTCGTCGAGTTTGTCCCTGACACCAAGCTCTTCGGCAACTATCACTTCATCTCTGAATATGTCGAGCGCCGCATCTGGAACTACGCCTACCTCAACCGTGGCCTCACGCTCTACTACAACGACCGCCGTTACTATTCGAAGAACGGCCTCCTCGACCTTCTGGAGCGTAACCTCCAGTCCGACCCGCTATATCCCATCATACATATCAAGGAGGGTGACTTCGAGGCGGCTTTCACACACATCAACGGCCAGAGCAACGACTATTATTATTCCTTCGTCAATGGTCAGCACACCACTGAGGGCGGCACCCATCAGTCTGCCTTCCGCGAGGCATACGCCCGTGTCGTCAAGGAGTTTATCAAGAAAGACTACGCTCCCGAGGTAATCCGCCAGGGCCTCGTGTGTGCCCTTTGCGTCCGTATCCAGGAACCCGTCTTCGAGGCGCAGACCAAGACCAAGCTCGGCTCCACGCACCTCGAGCCGAACAAGGTGGATGGCACTAACGACAGTCCGCTGCTGAAGACCTATGTCCTCGACATCCTCAAGCGCCACCTCGACAACTACCTCCATATTCATGCCGACACCGCCGAGGCCCTTCTCAACAAGATTAACGCCACTGAGAAAGAACGCAAGGAGATAGCCGGCATCAAGAAGATAGCCCGCGAGGGTGCCAAGAAAGCTTCGCTCAACAATCGCAAGTTGCGCGACTGTCACGTGCACTACAATACCAACCACGCCCGTCGTCTGGAGAGCACCATCTTCATCACCGAGGGCGACTCGGCGTCTGGCTCCATCACCAAGAGCCGCGACGTCGACACTCAGGCAGTCTTCTCGCTCCGAGGCAAGCCCAAAAACACCTATAGCATCAGCAAGGCCGACGTATATCGCAACGACGAGCTGAACCTGCTGCATAATGCGCTGGACATCGACGAATCGCTCGACAACCTCCGCTACAACAACGTCGTCATTGCCACCGATGCCGATGTCGACGGCATGCACATACGCCTGCTGCTGCTCACATTCTTCCTTCGTTTCTATCCCGAACTCATATCCTCTGGTCATGTCTACATATTGCAAACGCCGCTCTTCCGCGTGCGCAACAAGCAGAAGACCACCTACTGCTACACCGACGACGAGCGTATCGAAGCCATACATAACACACCTGCTGCCGAGATTACACGATTCAAGGGCCTAGGTGAAATATCGCCCGACGAGTTTAAGAACTTTATCGGCAAGGACATGCGCCTCGACCCTGTCATACTGCATAAAGACTTCGACACCAAGCAGACGCTATCGTTCTACATGGGCGAGAACACCCCAGACCGCCGCGATTTCATCATGCGCAACCTGCGCGTCGAGGACGATGAGAGTATCGTTGTGGCATGATGAAAAAAATATTTTGTCAGTTCTACTTTTTTTACTAATATTGCACCAAATTCAATGACTATGGCTACTACCAAAACAACGAAGAAGAATCTGATTGTCAGTTATAAAAATCTCCCTGACGACCTTAAGGAAAAGTTCAAAGAAGCCTATCCCGAGGGTTATAGCAACTACATTACACGTTTCACAAAGCCAAACGGCGACTCCATTTTTGTGGTGCCTTTCGACACTCCCGACACCGCCTATATGGTCAAGTTCGACGTCAAAATCGACACCCTCGGACAAGACCTTGACAAGGCCCTCTTCGACGACGACGAGCCAGACGGCAAGGATGAAGAGTTCGCCCCCTTGAGCGAAGCCATAGAAAAGGAGGAAGAAAACACCTCGCACCGCGAGCGTCACCTCCGCCATGGCGATTTCGAAGATATCTTCGACGAAGACAAGAAGAAGAAAGCCACTCTTGGTGTCGACAAGGAAGGTCTCAAGGCCGCCTTTGGCGACGACGAAGATGCCGACGAGCTTGACAGCTACGAGAAGATTGGCGAGGACGATGAGCCCGACGACGACGATTTCGAGCCTACCGACGAGGACCTCCGTGGCATAGAAGAGGAATATCTCGACGCTGAGATTCCTCCGCTCGACGCTACCATCCCTGAAGAGGAGATGGTGGTCATAGACAAGCCTGCCAAGAAGCCTGCCAAACCAAAGGCCGCTGCCAAGAAGCCTGCGGCAAAAAACAAGAAGAAATAATATAATAATACAAACGATGAAGAAAATAGCAATAAAAGTTGTGTGCCTTGCCGCATTGCTATTCGGCACAGGCAGCTTTGCACAAGCACAGTTCCGCCAGTCTATCTTCCTCGACGGAGTTTTGCCGGTCGGTAGTTTCGCCTCTTCGGCAACAGTTGCCGACGTGCCTTTTGGTATGAAGGACATGGGCAAGGAAGCCATCATCGGCTTTGGCGGCGGATATCGCGCCAGCTACCGTTTCGATGTGGGTCTCGGCGAGGTTGCTCCCTTTGCACAGGTTGATATGTTCTGGAACACTATCGACGGCAATTGGAAAGAGAAGTTCGCAGGCCATAAGTACAGCACCCCGAACTATTTCAATGTTCCTGTCATGCTCGGCGTCAGCTATCTCTACGACGAACTGTGGAACGACATAACACTTTTCGGTGAGTTCGGCCTCGGTGGCGACTTCTTCTTCATTTCGCACGAGGGTACCGGCAAGGGCAATGAACGCTTCGCCTATAAGCCCACCGTCGAGCTTGCTTGGATGGTCGGCGCTGGTGCCTACTTCGGTCAGCATGTGAGTGCAGGCCTCTATTTCTACGGCCTCGGCAAGCACTACATTGACTACACCGACAAGACCATCGACAACAACACTTTTGCTGCTGCCGATGCCGCTCTTTACACTCTGGCCAGCAAGCGCGAAAGCCGCAACGTCGGTGAACTGGCACTGCGTATAGGATTCCACTTCTAGGCAATAGGGATAAAACAATAAAGGCTGACGTGTATTACGTCGGCCTTTTTTGTTTTAGTTATAATTATTGACGTTTAACTAATCTTGTCGAATCCAAGATACGGGCGCAGGCATTCCGGCATCAAAATGCCGTCGGGTGTCTGATTGTTTTCGAGCAGGGCGGCCACTATGCGCGGCAGGGCGAGGGCCGAACCATTCAGCGTGTGGCAGAGCTGCATCTTGCCGTTCTCGTCTTTGAAGCGTAGCTTCATACGGTTGGCTTGGAATGCCTCGAAGTTTGAGACCGAGTTAACCTCGAGCCAGCGCTTCTGTGCGGCACTCCACACCTCGAAGTCGAAGGTCATGGCGCTGGTGAAACTGATGTCGCCGCCACAGAGTTTCAGTATGTGGTAGGGTAGACCGAGCTTGTCGAGCAGGCCACCCACATGTTTCTTCATCTCTTCCAGCATCTCGTAGCTGCGGTCGGGGTGCTCGATGACCACTATCTCAACCTTTGAAAATTCATGCAAACGGTTCAGTCCGCGCACATCCTTGCCGTAGCTGCCGGCCTCGCGGCGGAAGCACTCACTGTAGCCTACACGTTTGATAGGCAGTTGTTTGGGGTCGACTACTTCGCCTCGGAAGATGTTTGTGATGGGCACCTCGGCGGTGGGAATCATGTAGAAACCGTCGAGCGGAATGGCATACATCTGGCCCTCCTTGTCAGGCAGCTGGCCGGTGCCAAGACCGCTGGCTTCGTTGACCATCAGTGGCGGTTGGATCTCGAGGAATCCGGCATCGGCGGCCTCGTTGAGGAAGAAGTTGATGAGGGCGCGTTGCAGGCGGGCACCTTTCCCTTTATAGAACGGGAAGCCGGCGCCAGTAACCTTGTTGCCCAGCTCGAAGTCCACGATGTCGTATTTTGCACAGAGGTCCCAATGGGGCAGTGCGTCGGCAGGAAGCTCGGGCTTCACGCCGAACTCGGCAACCACCACATTGTCGGCCTCGCTCTTGCCCACAGGCACTGTCGGATGCGGCGCATTGGGCAGCGAAATAAGCTTGTCGTTGAGAAGCTGCTCGGTCTCTGCCTGTTTGGCACTCAGCTCTTTCTCCTCGGTTTTCAGTTCGGCGGTACGGGCCTTTGCTGCTTCGGCTTCTTCTTTTTTGCCTTGCTTCATAAGGCCGCCAATCTCTTTGGCCATGCGGTTAGCCTCGGCTTTCACTGTATCGGCCTTCACCTGCAGGGCGCGGCGCTCAGCATCGAGGGCGATGATTTCGTCGATACGGGCCTCGACGTCGGCCACATTCTTAATCTTGAGACGGGAGATGCACTCCTCACGATGATCTTTGATATATTGCAGTTGCAGCATACTTGTTGTTTTTTAAAAAACACCCCGCCTGAGTGGGGTGTTTGTCTTGCGGAGAGAGAGGGATTCGAACCCCCGGACCCTCGCAGGTCAACGGTTTTCAAGACCGCCGCAATCGACCGCTCTGCCATCTCTCCTTGGTCAAATTGGCGTGCAAAAGTACTAACTTTTGCCGACATGACCAAATAATTTTCCCAACGATATGGTTTTGAGAACTATTATTTCAGTTTCTTAAGTATCTCAATTGTCTGGTTCCAGAACATCTCCACGGTCTTTATCTCGATGCGTTCGTCAGGGCTGTGGACGCCACGCAGCGTGGGACCGTAGCTTATCATGTCCATGTTGGGATATTTCTCGCCAATGAGGCCGCATTCCAGTCCGGCGTGGATAGCGCGAACCACGGGCTCCTTGCCGTACATCTTCTTGTACACATCGACACCCACTTTCAGCACGCGGCTGTCGGGGTTGGGAGTCCAGCCGGGATAGCCGTCCGAGTGTTTCACGCGGCATCCTGCCAGGCGGAAGGTGCTCTCCATCTTTGCGGCGGCCGCCATCTTGGCGCTCTCCACGGAGCTGCGCTGGCTGGTGGCGATATGGAAAACACCGTCCTTCATCTTGATTGAGGCCAGGTTGGTAGAAGTCTCCACGAAGTTCTCTATCTCGCGGCTCATGGCTAGCACGCCGTGGGCGCAGGCGTAGAGCAGGTTGACCAGGCGCTCCTGGGTCTCCTTGTCGATGAGCTTCTTCGGCATGTCGACATCACGAAGCTCGAATTCCATGTCGGGCTCGGTCGAGCGGAACTCGAAGACCATTGCCTTGCCCATCTTGGTGACCATTGCCTTGAAGGCGCGCACGTTAGCTTCGGGCACGGTGACTACGGCCTCGGCCTCACGGGCGATGGCGTTGCGCAGGTTGCCGCCATCGATGGTGGCCAGACGCATATTGTGCTTGTAGGTGCCCTCCCAGAGGATGCGGTTCAGCAGCTTGTTGGCGCAGGCGCGGCCGCGGTTGATGTCGTCGCCACTGTGGCCGCCCACCAGACCGCTCACCTTCACGAGGAATGCCTTGTGGCCTTTCACGGCGGGCACCAGCTTATAGTCCATCTCGGCGGTGGTGTCTATGCCACCGGCACAGCCTATGCAGTACTCGCCCTCGTCCTCGTCGTCGAAGTTGAGGAGTATCTCGCTTTTGAGCCAGCTCTTGCTTAGACCGTTGGCACCGGTGAGGCCAGTCTCTTCGTCCACGGTGATGAGAGCCTCCAGCGCGGGGTGGGCAATCTTCTTGTCCTCGAGGATGGCAAGGATGGCGGCGACGCCGATGCCGTCGTCGGCACCGAGGGTGGTGCCGTCGGCGGTGAGCCAAGCACCGTCAAGTACGGGCTGGATGGGGTCTTTCATGAAGTCGAACTTTTTGCTGCTGTTCTTCTCGCAGACCATGTCCATGTGGGCCTGCAGGCAGACGCCGGCGCTCTTCTCGTAGCCCTTCGTGGCGGGCTTGCGGATGAGCACGTTGCCCAGCTTGTCGCTCTTGGTCTCGAGGCCGTGCTCCTTGCCCCAGTTGACGAGGTAGGCGCTGATACGCTCTTCGTGCTTCGACGGCCGCGGAATTTGCATGATCTCTCCAAACCAGTGCCATACACGCTCCGGCTTGAGTCCTTTTAATGCGTCCTGTTGTTTCATTGGATATGATGTTTTTCTGTTTGTTTCGTGGGTGCAAAGATACTAACTTTTCGTGAGATAGCAAAATATTTTTTGCTGATTTGAATAAAAGTCGTATTTTTGCAGTCGAAAATAAAAGGAAAACACAATGTGCACGTATAATATAACCGTAGATGAAGCCGCCCTGCGTAAGCTTCAGCCTTCGTTTAGCCGCGAGGCGTTCGGCCAGTGGTTGCAGCGTCATGTGGACGAGCTCGTCGAGGACATGACCGCCGAGCAACATGCTGACTCGCCCATCGCTCGCACCGAAGAAGAGATGAAAGCCATCGTTGAGGAGCGCTTGCAACTCATGGAATCGGGCAAAGCTACCTATATTGATGGCGAAACAGGTTTTGCGCAAATACGTGCACGTTATGGTCTATAAATACCGATGGCTTGATCAGGCTCTTGCCGATTTGGAACAAGAGGTAGGATACGTGTTTTATGAGTTTGGTGTAAAGGCGACTCGTAAAGCAGAGGCTATCGTACACGAACGAGTGGCACAACTTTGTTCGTTTCCTAATCTTGGAATGAATTACGAAGGTTTGGAATTCCATGGAAACGAGGTGCGGATACTTCACATTAAACAGGTTTCTCTCATTTACTGTGTTGATGTTGATTTGATAACACTAATTGCCCTATGGAACAACCGTCGCGACGAGAAGACATTGAAGACAATGGTAATGTCGCGACAATAGATAGATATTAAACCGAATATTAACGAATACAACTGCCGATGAAGCATAGCGCATAGTAATAATATGCACATCATAGAATAGGAAAAAGCGAAAAAGCCGAAATCTGGTTATTCTGAAAACTTGGACACTTTTTAGGAAACCATTTCCAGACAAGGCAACGTCGCACGCTTTCAAGCGTGGGCTTAAAACGTTGTAATTGGAAATGGTAGGTAGTCCAAGACCTCAGAATAACCGATGAAGACAAACAAGTGCCACGCTCTTTTTATGTGCATATTCCTCGACTTGGCACAACATGGTTTAATGAAAAAAAATGATAATGAAATGAAAGCAAACATCAAAAAAATCACAACGATGCTCTTTGTGGCAGCCTCAATGTTAATGGTCGCTTCTTGCGGCAAAGACGATACAACTACCGACACACCAGGTGGTGGCACGGAACCAGCATCCTATCAAGCCAAGGAAAGTGACATTATTGGGACATGGAGCGTTCCCTCATCGTCACCCTATCTTGGAGGGAAAAAGTTGGAGTATAAAGCTGACCATACAATGAATGTGATTTCCGATTATAGTACCCGCACACATCAGGTATGGACACTGACGGGCAACACGCTCGAAAGTACTTTCACCACCACAAACATGCATGACAAAGAGTGGTGGGAGAAGATAATTCTCACGGTAAAAGGTTATGAGGAAGTGGTGAATACCCAGTACAATTACACTGACAGGTACCTTACGGTGGAAGGTGTGATGACGTCGAATTATGATGGCGTTGCGACCAATACTGATCGCATCGATACTCTTGGTGTCATAAGCGGCCGCCTTTCGCAGCGTGTAAGACAATAGCCACAGTTTTATTACAGACAAAACAGGGGAGAAGGTTTTCTGCTTTCTCCCCTGTATTATTAGTTTGTATGCCTGGGTTATTCTAGGTGGCTGCCGGGCCCGAAGAGGCGCTTGGCGTAGGGGGTGAGGGGAACGTGCTTGGAGAGCCAGAAGATGGGCAGCACGACGCTCTGTATGCCGCAGGCGTAAGGGGCGATTTCGTAGAGACCATAAACAACCATGATGCTGTTGCGGGCGCTGTCAACGACGAAGTTGCCGGGCATGGGCATGCGGTCAGTGTCTCGGAACTCGTCGAAAAGACATTCTCTAGTGTCTTTGTTCACATCCAGGTCCTGTATGGCATGGGCCACAGCCTCGCACAGCATGTTGGTGTCAGTGACAAGGTCGTCGATATGGATGACATTGCCGGTCGCTTTATCGATTGTCAGGTAGTCAACAGAATACATACCATGTGCGGCACCGACGACGAAACTCTCTGTATTGACGGTGAAGACGGCCAGCGCACTGTCCTGCGTGAAGCTGCTCTCGAGGTGCATATAGCCATATTCTTCGTTCTCGTCGATGGATTTTACCGGCTTGCGCTCGCAGTCGTACTCGTCTTCGTAGGAGAACGGCATGGCGAGCCAGCGTTGTGCCGCTTCGTCGAATTTGGTGGCTGTGCTGTCCATGAAGCATAGCAGCAATAGTTCCCGTTCGGCCTCGGCCGACATAGCACCCTTTGTAGGCCACTCCAGTTTGTAGTCCGTCTTGGTGAAGAAGTCGGTGCCCCACGGGGCTTGTTTCTCGTCGAATATCACTTGGTAGCACTGCTCGCCGCTTAGTGTGCGTGTGGCGAATTCATTGGTTCCTTGTTTGCATCCTGCCAGCAGCAGCGCGGCAAGGACTATAAGGATTGTTGTACGTTTCATATCTTCTTGTTTTTAGGTTTGGGAGCGGGCAGTTCGGCGCAGGTGGCTTTCACCAGAGCCGCCAAGTAGTCGCGGTCGTCGACATCTTCGATGTAGAAGTGCGGTTTGGCTCCGTCGTATGGCGGCCGCATGTCTACAGTGCGCAGCAGTTTGCGTCCTGCCTCGGTGGGTTTGACGTAGAAACCGTTGTCGCACACCAGGCCGAAGGGCTTTCCTCCGCCGTAGACGCACCAGTCGCCAAACATCTTGCGGACGGTAATTTCTCCCGCGCCGCCACATTGGTCGACGATATACTGCACAAAGTCGGGGTTGCTCGCCATTATTTGAAGTATTCCACGCCCGACTCGAAGATAAGCTGGTCGTCGTTGCCGAAGATATTCATGGCGCTGCCTTTGCTGCGGCGCTCCGAGTGACCCATCTTGCCGAACACGCGTCCGTCGGGACTTGTGATGCCCTCGATGGCCATGTAGCTGCCGTTCATGTTGTACTCCTCGTCCATGGTGGGGTTGCCGTTGAGGTCGACATACTGGGTGGCTACTTGACCATTCTTGAAGAGGCGGTCGATCCACTCCTGCGGAGCCACGAAGCGACCCTCGCCGTGCGAAATGGGGATGACATAAGTGGCGCCCAGCTCGGCTTTGCGCAACCAGGGGCTGAGGTTGCTGGTGATGCGGGTGTAGGCCATCTTGCTCTGGTGGCGACCGATGGTGTTGAAGGTCAGCGTGGGTGCGTCGGCAGCCTGCGGACGAATCTCGCCATAGGGCACAAGGCCGAGTTTCACTAAAGCCTGGAAGCCGTTGCAGATGCCAAGCATCAGACCGTCGCGCTTCTGGAGCAGCTCCATCACAGCGTCGGTAATCCGCTGGTTGCGGAAGACGCTGGTGATGAACTTGGCACTGCCTTCAGGCTCGTCGCCGGCACTGAAACCGCCAGGTATCATAACAATCTGGCTGCGCTTGATGGCGTCGACGTAGGCGTCGACGCTCTCGCGAATCTGCTGGCCGTTCTGGTTGCGGAAGACGATAATCTCGCTCTCGGCACTGGCGCGGTTGAAAGCTCGGGCACTGTCATACTCACAGTTGGTGCCGGGGAAGGCCGGAATAAACACGTATGGAGTGGCGGCTTTGTGCTTGCAGAGGTATATCTCCTTGAAGTCGGTGGGCTTGATGGGCTGAAGGGGCTGAACAGGCGAGGCGGTACGTGTCGGGAAGACCCCTTCGAGGGTCTTCTGCCATGCGGCGAGGGCTTCTTCGAGGTCAATCTTCTCTCCTGCCACCTCGAACACAGGCTCGGCGGTGACCTCGCCAATCTCGGTGCAATGGAATGGCAGATTGCCGGTGCTCTTAACCTCTACGACAATCCACCCATAGTGTTTGTCGGCCAAGCCGACGCCACAGCAGGCTGCAAGGTCGGAGGCTGTGGTGAGTTTCACGCCAAGCTTGTTGCCGAAAGCCATCTTGCTGACAGCCTCGACTATGCCGCCGAAGCCGAGGGCGTAGGCACTTTTCGCCTGTCCGGCCTCGATGGCTTTGCGCAGGGCGGCATACTGGCAAAGGGCATCCTCATAGTCGGGCATGCCGAATTCCTTCTCCTTGACGTCGAGCAGCACAAGCTTGTTGCCTGCCTGCTTCAACTCGGGGGTGACCACATGCTTTAGGTCGCTGATGCCTACGGCGAACGAGCAAAGGGTAGGGGGAACGTCGATGTCGTTGAAGGTGCCGCTCATCGAGTCTTTGCCGCCGATGGCGGGCAGCTTGAGACCCATCTGGGCGTTGTATGCGCCGAGGAGTGCGCTGAAGGGTTCGCCCCAACGGTAGGGGTCGTTGCCCAGTTTCTTGAAGTATTCCTGGAAGGTGAGGCGCACCTTGCTGGCGTCGCCACCGGCGGCGGCAATCTTCGCCACCGACGACAGCACCGCATACACGGCGCCGTGGAAGGGGCTCCAGCTGGTCTGGTAGGGGTCAATGCCGTAGCTCATGATGGTCACGGTGTCGCATTTGCCGTCGAGCAACGGCAGCTTGCCAATCATGCTCTGCGTGGGTGTCAACTGGTACTTGCCGCCGTAGGGCATCACCACGCTGCCTGCACCAATCGAACTGTCGAACATCTCGACCAGTCCCTTCTGCGAGCAGACGTTGAGGTCGGCAAGGGTCTGCAGCCAGAGCTCTTTGGTGTTGTTGGGCTTGGCGGGCTCTGTGGGCTTACCAGGCATAGTGACCGAGACCGTGGTCTCCTGGTGGGCGCCGTTAGTGTCGATGAAACGGCGGCTGAGGTTGACCACCTCCTTGCCACGCCAGCTGATGACCATGCGAGGCTCCTCGGTGACGGTGGCCACCACGGTAGCCTCAAGGTTCTCCTCGTCGGCATATTTCAGCATGAGGTCGACATCCTTGGGGTCGACCACCACGGCCATACGCTCCTGGCTCTCGCTGATGGCGAGTTCGGTGCCGTCGAGGCCGGCATATTTCTTGGGAACTTTGTCCAGATTAATCTGCAGTCCGTCGGCGAGCTCACCGATGGCCACGCTGACACCGCCTGCTCCGAAGTCGTTGCACTTTTTGATGATGGATGAGACTTCCTCGCGGCGGAAGAGACGCTGGATTTTGCGCTCGGTGGGGGCGTTGCCTTTCTGCACCTCTGCACCGCATGTGGTCAGCGACTTGGTGGTATGGCTCTTCGAGGCACCCGTGGCACCGCCAATGCCGTCACGACCGGTGCGGCCGCCTAGCAGGATGATAATATCGCCGGGGTCGCTGGTGAGGCGTTTCACTGCGCGACGCGGGGC
>JAFXUY010000053.1 GCA_017524785.1 Bacteroidales bacterium
GCATGCTCGCCCCCGAGACGCAGGAGAAGATCGTGGCCAACCTCGAGATCCGCGAGACCTTCAAGATATCGAAAGTCGGCACCATCGCCGGCTGTATGTGCCTCGACGGCAAAATCAACCGCCAGAGCAACATCCGCATCATCCGCGACGGCATCGTGGTCTACACCGGCAAGCTCGCCTCCCTCAAGCGCTTCAAAGACGACGTCAAGGAAGTTGTCAGCGGCCAGGACTGCGGCTTGAACATCGAAAACTACAACGACATCAAGGTCGGCGACATCGTCGAAGCCTACGAGGTCATCGAAATCAAGCGCAAACTATAGAATTCGTGAATTTGTTAATTCGTGAATTTGTTAGTCAGAATAGAATTCGTGAATTTGTTAATTCGTTAGTCATGAGAGCACAAGGGATTTTGTACGACAAAAGCAAGGCATTTGCTTTGGACGTGATTGCCATGTGCAACGAACTTCGCGACAAAAACGAATTTGTGATGTCCAAACAGATTCTCAGGTCTGCCACAAGTATTGGAGCAAACTATTGCGAAGCCGTTTGTGCCGAGTCATCCACAAGGTATCCATCTCCTTAAAAGAGGCAAACGAAACCTACTTCTGGCTCGACCTATTGCACGACAGCAAATATATTGACGAAAAAAGACACGACCGATTAAGATCGCAAGTGGAAGAACTCTTCAAGATGCTCAACTCCTCGGTGATAACCGTCAAACAACGACTCAAGAAAGAATGACGAATTAACACCTTCAAGAGACTTACGAATTAACAAATTAACGAATTAACAAATTGACAAAGAATCTCTACATAATAGCAGGTTGCAACGGAGCTGGCAAGACGACAGCTTCCTACACCATACTGCCTGAGATTCTTGACTGCCGCGAGTTCGTCAACGCCGACGAGATTGCCCGCGGCCTGTCGCCGTTCAATCCCAACAGCATGGCCATAGAGGCCGGTAAACTAATGCTGAAACGCATAAAGGAGCTGCTCAGCCGCGATGAATCCTTTGCCATAGAAACTACCCTCGCCACACGCTCTTATGTCAACCTTGTACATCAGGCGCAGGGGAAGGGGTACCTTGTCACTCTTGTGTTCTTCTGGCTCAACAAACCGGAATTAGCCCTTCAGCGCATTGCAGCACGTGTCAGAAACGGAGGCCATGACATACCCGAACAGACAGCACGCCGTCGCTATGTTGCCGGAATCAACAACCTCTTCGACCTTTTCATCCCCGCCGTTGATTATTGGATGATATACGACAACAGCGAATCGCCGTGCCTCCCTGTTGCACAAGGTAAAGCCACCCTGACCACAACAATCTACGACGAGAATAAACTTAACAAAATCAAGAGTTATGTCAGAGAAAGATGAAAAACTGCTAACCGAGAAATTGTTATATGGATTGAAACTCTCCGAGCGTCGCATGCTCGAAGAGAAAGCCCTGCATGGAGAGGACATTGTCGTCTGCGATGCCGACAACAACATCCACCGCATACCCGCCAGCGAAGCATTAAAGAAACTTCCCGCCATACAATAAAACACAAATAATGGCGTTTAAATCATACTAACGCAATAACACAATCACACAATAACGCAATAACAACAGCTCCTGTAGTTCAATGGATAGAATAGAGGTTTCCTAAACCTTTGATCAGAGTTCGATTCTCTGCGGGAGTACAAAACAACGACAACCATCCACCGAGCACCGCCACCGCGGTGCTTTTTTAAGCCCATTCTTCGGTGATCCTTCGACGACCTTTCGACGACCTTTCGACGGTGTTGCCTTCTTTGTCCCTTCTTTGTGTGCTCTTTCATCTTATTTGATAGCCGCAATTTGGTAGATAAGAAAATGTTTTGTATATTTGCAGGTGTAAATATAGCAGAAATAGATACGTATAAATAAGAAAAACAGAGAAATAGTAAAGTAGAACATCCTTGATTAAGCTGAGATACCAGAATTAGGACATCTTGTAACACATCAGTCAAGCAAGGCAACGGATGTTCACGCACCAATTAAAGAAATGGGCGTGAATGAGAGTTGTGTCTGATGTGGGTGGTCCTAAACCCTGGTATCATCAACCCCATCACGCCCTTTTAAAAGAAAGAGGGCTTTTTTTATAGAAAATTTTAGAAAAAAATGAAACTACAGAATCTTTTTGATCAAGTTATCGCTTTTGCCCAGGAATGTGGGATGGAGCAAAAGACGAGTGGAAATCCTAAAGGAAATACCATAATAAGAGACAATGCTACCGGTAAACAGAACAATCAAGAAGATTTTCTAAAAGGAGCATACTTCGGTTTTATACGCGACGAAGAAGAATATAGTGGTGGCTACCACGATTACTCGCTTGTCTTTTTCCCACAAATAGATGACAAAGCGTGCGTCGTTGCATTTGGAGTAGGTTCTCTTGGCTTTGCAAACGACTATGATATCGCGACTTTACCGTGGGTTAGACGTCAATTCTCTAAGCTACGGCAAGAGGGCAGTAAGGCATATTTCAAAAACGACTTTAGCGATATAGAAAATTCGTCTTTGGATTTGATGGCTGAGATAAAAGAGAACTATCCCCAATTAAAGAAGGTTATTGACACATATAAAAAGGTGCTACCTGCCTCACAGGTATTGGACTTCTCAGAAGAGACTAAAGACGAAGAGAATCTTCTGACGATAAAACGATGGATTGCAACATACGCGCTGATACGAAACTGGGCAAACAAAACTCAGATGAAAACAGTTAAGAAGTTTTTGCCCCAGGATAATAGAAAGCAATTGGAGCCAAAGCAGATTGATTATATCTTGCGACACGATAAATTTGTTGTTTTACAAGGTGCACCGGGCACAGGTAAAACATATTCTGCATTGGAGGTGGCTAAGAAATATGAAATTGTACAATTTGAGCAATTCCATGCAGAGACAACATTCTCAGATTTTGTTTACGGAATACGTCCTGTTTTAGGTGTAGATAAATTATTATACGAACCAAATAAGGGCGTCCTATATCGTGCTATCAAAGCTGCTCAAGACAATTCAAATAAGAAAGTGTTATTGATTATTGATGAGATCAATCGAGCAAATTTATCAAATGTATTGGGACCAGTTTTCTACCTGTTTGAAAAGAATCAATCTAACCATAATTATACGATAAATATTGGTGATATCCCACTGACTTCTATTCCAGAGAATCTGTTTGTTATTGCCACAATGAATACTGCCGATAGAAGTTTGGCCGTCGTGGATTTTGCCCTACGCAGAAGATTTACTTGGCTTACACTTAGGCCCCATAAGATACAAAAACCAGATTTCCAGGAAGATTATTATGATGATTTTGACTCTCTCTTCCAGAAATACGCTACAGACGACGAGCTGAATCTTCAGCCTGGGCAATCGTATTTTATTGCAAAAAATGAAGACGAGATGAAGACACGCCTCGAATACGAGATAATGCCATTGATGAAAGAATATTTTAACGAAGGGTATTTGTTGAAAGCCAAGGATGAATTTAGCAACTATTTCTACAATAAACTTGGAGTGTTGATGTATGAGTAAGAAGTTGTTCTCAACATTCACTTTCCCCGTACTTCAGACTAATGCTATCTCTTTTTCATCCCTTAATGAAGCATGGGATGAAGATAAGCGTTATCCAGAAACAGCCGTTCAAAAATTTCTGCTTCGAAATGCTGTGTCGTTTAAGTTTTTGGAGGTAAATGCCGTTGGTGAATATGCTGATAGCGGAAAGTATGTGTTGGAACTAACTACCTCTAAATATATTGGTTGTGTACCTTTATTGTCGCCCAGTACAGGCTTGCCTTCTGGGAATCTTATTATTACGGGACGGTTTGGTGAGGACGTTTCTGAATTATTGTCTGTTATCGGAGAATTTGTAGAACCAGAGTTTGACGACGGTTTGAAACTATCTTTAGGCAGTTATGTAAAGCCTCCGTTGTATTTTGAATGTCAAAATTTTGTCGACCGATATATTGAGGCAAAGAGATACAAATGGCGTAAGTTTGATAATGTTGAGAAAATAGAAACAAGACCAACGAACTCAACGAAATGGGATAAATATGCATTGAAGAGTTATGAACCTCGTAATACATTGAGATATCCCAATAGCAGTAATGTCCTTTCCAAAAACCATAGAGAGTGGGAAGAGTTGAACTATGTACTAGGTTTGTGCATGGATGAAATCATGTCAACCAGAACACCTATTCGTTCTCGGATGGCATACATGAGTAAAATTACTAATCTGTTGAATACTTATGATCGTCATTCTGTTCATGCCGTATCCGAAGTTAAGACTCACATGTCAGACCCTGTTGTCATAAAGAAACTTAAGGATGTGGCAAACAGAGTACTTCAAAATGCATCTAGTTCTCAAAATGCGTGGCGGTTGGATTTTGCAAAATTCTTCGAGTGCTACGTTCAATATTTGCTAAAGGAAGTGGCAAGAACTAAAGGTGCAAGGATTACATGCAACCCTCATTTTCCGATTTTTGGTAATCGACCAGAATGGAGCTTGAAATATATTGAGCCTGATATTATCATTGACAAATCTGACGTTCAGTACATTATTGATGCAAAGTACAAGTCACATATTTATCAAGTGAATGGTGATAGCGAGCAACTAAGAGAGACCTTCCGTGAAGACTTTCACCAAATTTTGGCATATTCATCATTTTGTGGAAACAAACAAAAACATGTTATGCTCATTTATCCGTCTGACCACTTTGTTTCTCGAGAATTAGATGTGCTTAGCGGCATCAATGGCTATACTGCAAAAGCATACCTTGTCGGTATACCCTTGAAGAAATCGGATTTAGAAGAAACAATAAGGAACCTTTCACAACTTGTCAGACTTTAGTATTATAGCAACTATTAAGAAATGCTTAATAGTTTAGATAATGTCCATTTGTAATTAGTTTAAACAATGACACCGGAGCAGCGGCATCACTGCATGTCGCACATTCACTCGAAGGGGACGAAGCCGGAGCTGAAGGTGCGGAGGTGGCTGTGGAGTCATGGGTATCGGTATAGATTAAACGTCAAGAGTGTGCCGGGGAAGCCGGATATCGTATTGAGGAGTTATAGGACGGCCATATTTGTCAATGGGTGTTTCTGGCATGGACACGATGTCGAGTGGAAAGTGGAAAGCGGAAAGTGGAAAGTGACAAACTCTGATTGCAGCAAGATTCCGACGACGAACCGCGAGTTTTGGGTATCTAAAATCAAGCGGAACCAGGAGCGCGACCAGGAGAACTACCGCGTGCTGCAGGAGAACGGGTGGCAGGTAATAGTCATCTGGGAATGCCAGCTGAAGCCGTCGGTCATCGAGCACACCATGCGCGAGGTGGAGCTGCTGCTGAACAACAACCTGCTTTCGCTCTACAAGAAGCACAAGCCTGTACCGTTTGCTACGGAAGAGGAAACGCCACTACCCAAAGCCGCCGAATTGGCGGAATAGGTTTGTCCGCCAGCGCCAGATTAGAGTAATTTGCAGGTTATCTGTCTGATAACGACTGTCTTGTTTCGTATAATTCGCGTAATTCGCCGTTTTTTATTATACCTTTGTGTTTATGTCAAGATATTTGTGTAAATTTGCAAATGGAAAAAGAAATAATCTGTTATGAAGAAGATACTGTTTCAGAATGTGTTAATGCGCAAATGCGTTAGTGCGTTAGTTTTATTGCTGTTGCCGTTGGTGGCAATGGGCCAAGTCAATACCAAGGAGAGCTGTACCTCTATCATGGTGGGTAAGCGGGCTTCGACCGACGGCAGCGTCATCACGTCGCACACCTGCGACGGCCGCTACCGCACGTGGATGACCATAGAGCCTGCCGCCGACCACAAGAAAGGCGACAAACACGAAGTGCGCAAGGGCACTATGCATACCGTCAGTCCCGACGACACCACGGGTGTCCGCGTGGCTGGCACAGTGGCCGAGGTAGAGCATACCTACGCCTATCTCAACAGTTCCTATCCCTGCCTCAACGAAAAGCAGCTGGCCATTGGCGAGAGCACTTTCGGCGGCCCCGACACGCTGGTGAACCCCGACGCCATGTTTCTCATCGAGGAGCTGGAGCGCATAGCCCTGCAGCGCTGCTCCACGGCACGTGCGGCCATACAGCTCATATGCAAGCTTGTGGCCAAATACGGCTATGCTGACGGCGGCGAGTGCATCACCATAGCCGACCGCCGCGAGGTGTGGCAGATGGAGATTATAGGCGAAGGCCGCGGCCGCATCGGCGGCGTGTGGGTGGCACAGCGCGTGCCCGACGACCACGTGGCCGTGAGCTGCAACATCCCGCGCATAGGCAAGCTGCAGAGGAACAACCCCGACTACTTCATGTGCTCCGACAACGTTGAGGAGGTGGCCAAGATGTACGGCCTGTGGGATGGCGAAGGCGAGTTCGTCTTCTGGAAAGCCTACAACACCTCGTGGGCCAACGGCCGCAACTTCCGTGAGCGCGAGTTCTTCATCTTCAACGCCCTTGCACCCTCGCAGGGCTTCACCTACGACATGCCCGAGCTGCCCTTCAGCATCAAGCCCGACTCGCCCGTCGACGTCACCGATGTGATGCGCCTGCTGCGCTCCACCTACGAAGGCACCGACATGGATATGTGCAAGAACCTCAAGGTAGTCGTCAACCGCAAGCGCGACGACGGCAGCAGCTACAAAGACACCGTTGTCAGCCCTGTGGCCAACCCCTGGCCCACAAGCACCATGCAGCAGACGCTGAACTTCATAGCCCCTGGCACCATCGACTTCAAGCGCACCGTCAGCGTGGCCTGGTGCAGCTACAGCTTTGTGGCGCAGCTGCGCGACTGGCTGCCCGACGAGGTGGGCGGCATCTGCTGGATGGCCGTCGACAACCCCGGCCAAAGCCCCCGCATACCCATCTTCTGCGGCACCACCGAACTGCCCGAAGCCTTCAAACACTGCGGACAGAAGAGCTACGACCCCAACGCCTGGCTGTGGCAGTACCGCCGCGCCAACAAGCTGGCCACCGTGGCTTGGCAGCGCACCAAGAAGCAGCACATGAACGCCGTGCTGCACCACGAGGGTACCGCCTTCAGCGGATTGAAGAGCCTTGAGGACAACGTCAAGGCCACCAAGAAGGCTAAAGACATCAGCAAGCAGCTCAACGCCTACACACAGCAGATATACGACAACACCGTGGCCGCATGGAACGACCTCGAGGCACAGTACTGGCACATGTTCGGCATGGGATTCTGATTAGTTAAGAGTTTTGAGTTAAGAGATAAGAGTTATGTTAATGTGTAAATGTTTCAGTGCGTTAGTGCTTTTGCTGCTGCCGATGATGGTGGGAGCGCAGAATGTGAAGATACCGAAAGGTGCCAACGAGTTCACTTACTGGCAGATTGAGTACAGCGAACAGAACGACACCACGGAAGTCTATGTACACCGCGACGGCGATGTCATCACCATCGTCACGCAGCAGCCCAAGGGCAAACTCATCCCCGGCTATGCTCAGACCGTCACCGAGGTGGACTATGCACAGGACAGCATCATGGTCAGCGCCTACTATGACGACAGCGTCTACTTCTACCGCACGGGGTTCTCGCGCAGCGACATTGAGTGGCGCCGAGACGGCAAGAAGCGCATCTGCTCCGTCAACAGCAACACGCTGGAGTTCGAGATGGACGAAAACGTACCCGTCAATGTCACACCCCTTCCTTACTACGGCCTGAACAAGGGTGTGCTGCGCTCCTTCACCCGCAACGGGCAAAAGCGGCTGGTGCTGGCCAAAGCCCAGAAGGTCGACTGGGGGTTCTGTGGCCCGTCAAAGGCGCTGCTCCCGTCGCGCCGCGTTTCGCCCCGTGAGCTGGACCGCATCATGAAGGAGCGCCTCGTCGTCACCACCCGCATCTTCGACCACGAGCAGATATGCTGGGGCAAGCAGAACGCCCATGTCGACTGCGACAACCTGAAGAAGCCTTGGACAAACTACATTCCCCGTGACACCGTGCTGCACTATGCCGGCGGTACGCTGATACTGAAACGTGTCCGGCTGCCGTGGCTCACCAGCCACTACCAGCACTTCATCGAGGTGCACCAGCAGAGCAACGGCGACGCCTACGATCGCACGGGCAGCATCTTCCTGCTGAAGACCAACGGATGGGTGCAGCACAACTTCTTCGACGGCATCAACCAGCACCCCGACTCGCTCCCCACCTTCGTGGGCCGTGACGGCCAACGCTACCAGGGGATGATCTCGCAGACGGGCTACGATGCACCGCTCGAGCTGGTGCGCTTCTTCACCCCCTTCGGCGTGGGCAAGTTTAACGAGCGTATGAAAGGCTACGGCATCGACTGGCGCAACGAAGCCTACTACCGCCAGGAAATCACCGACCTCTACCACTTCGGCGGCGACGTGATCATCGGGGCGTGGATAGGCAACTACGACGGCGGCGGCCACCTGCTGACGGTCGACATCAAGTCGTACCCCAACGACTACACCGAACTGGAGGACAGCGCCGAATGGTCGGGACTTGTCGAACCCCTCTTCAACACCTGCAACGTGCTCGAGATGGCGGGGCAGAACTACGGCAAGCTGTTCGGCACCGACTCGCTGACGGTGCGGTTCAAGATACTTCCCGAGATGAGCGATGGCAAATTGACGTCGGCCCGCCTGCGCTACATCAGCACCGGCCACGGCGGCTGGGGCGAGGGCGACGAGTTTGTGCCCAAGCAGAACACCATCCTCATCGACGGCAAGCCTGCCTTCACCCACACCCCCTGGCGGCAGGACTGCGGCTGCTACCGCGACCTCAACCCTGTGAGCGGCAACTTCTGGAACGGCCTCAGCAGTTCCGACTTCTCGCGCAGCGGCTGGTGTCCCGGCACCGCCACGCAGCCCGTCTACTTCGACATGAGTCCCTGGGCCGACGGCAAAGAGCACACTCTCACTGTCGCCATCCCGCAAGGTAAGCCGGTAGAGGGCATGTTCAGCCACTGGGCTGTCAGCGGCACCCTAATCATTGAATATTAACCTATGAAACGCATCCCCTTTGTTGTGTTGCTGCTGCTTGCAGCAACGTTCTCCCAAGCGCAGAGCGTGAAGCTCATCTTCGCGGGAGACCTGATGGGTCACATGCCTCAGCATAACGCCGCATTGCAGAAAGACGGCAGCTACGACTACTCGCCCTGCTTCCGATATGTGAAAGACTATGTGAAGAGCGCCGACCTAGCCATTCTGAACCTCGAGGTGCCGCTCGACGGCAAGCCATACAGCGGCTATCCGCAGTTCTCGGCCCCCGACGCACTTGCCGAAGATGCCCGCAATGCAGGCTTCGACATCATGACCACCGCCAACAACCACTGCATGGATCGTGGCAAGCACGGCTTGCAGCGCACCCTGCAGGCGCTCGACCGAATGGGAATACCGCATCTCGGCACATACGCCGACCGTGCCCAACACGATGCCGAACATCCGCTGATGGTCGACGTTAAAGGTCTTCGACTGGCACTGCTCACCTACACCTACGGCACCAACGGCATCCCCGCCGTGGAACCCAACATCGTTAACCTTATCGACACCGCCGAGATGGCCCGCGACCTGTGTGTGGCGAAAGAGAAAGGCGCCGACTATGTGATTACACTTATCCACTGGGGCATAGAATATGCTGTAAAGGCCAACCGCGAGCAGGAACAGACGGCACGCTGGCTGCTGGAGCATGGCAGCGACGCCGTCATTGGCGGTCACCCTCATGTGGTGCAGAACTTCACCCTCGACGCCAACCCCAAGAACGACCGCTACCCTGAGATTGTGGTCTACTCGATGGGCAACCTCGTCAGCAACCAGCGCGACGTGAACACCGACGGCGGCATCATGATTGAACTCACCCTCACCAAGACACAAGAATCGTCAGCTATAGGTCAAAGCTGCCGTTATATGCCCTACTGGGTGCATCGCGGCACGGTTGACGGCCTCTACCAGTACTACATCGTTCCGTCGACCGACGCCGTTGCCAACCCCGACAGCTACCAGATAACCGGTGCCGACCTGAAGGCGTTGCAACTCTTCGACAAGAACACACGCCAACGCCTCGAGGCCTGCCGCCTGAAGGACGGTAGCAACATAGAGGAAGTAGGCTTCTACCGCAACACTCTGCCTTTCCACCCCGCCGCAGGCGGTGTGGTGCCGCTGCGTGGCAATCAGACGCTATCGGTTTGGCTTGAACGTCGGAACAAGAAATAAACACCGAGAAGTACTAAAATAGAAAAATCAATATACTATGAAGAAAATACTCGTACTGGCCATTGCGGCCATCTTCGCCTGTGGCACAGCTAGCGCACAGCACGGCCACGGCAACTGCGGCAACTGCCCGCGCCACAAACAGCATCAGGCACAGCAGCAGTGCATGAAACCCGCACCGTTGCAGTACAATGCCGACGGCATCGAGACCACTATCCTGAAGGCGTTCCCCGAAGCCAAAAGTGTGAAGAAGACTGACAAATGGACCGAAGTGTACAACGCCAAAAAGAAACTTATCGGCTATGCCGTCTACAGCAAGCCCGCCAGCGACGGCATCAAAGGCTATGCTGCCGAGACACCGGTGCTGATAGCCATGAGCAAGAAACAGGTGATTGTCGGAGTGTACATACTTCCCAATGTCGAGACCCCCAACTTCGTGAAGCATATCGAAGAGAATGGTTTCTTCAACAGCTGGAACGGCCTCACCGTGAAGCAGGCCAAGAAGAAACAGGTCGACACTGTAACAGGCGCCACCTTCACCAGCCGTGCCGTTATCCAAAGCGTCCAGGCCGCATTGGAGAAACTATAGTGTGCTTGAAGAAATACTAAAAACTTACAACTTAAAGCTCACAGCTCTAAAAAAAGTTGTAACTTTGCACCGATGAAAAATATCCGCAATTTTTGTATAATAGCTCATATTGACCACGGTAAGAGCACTCTGGCCGACCGTCTGCTGGAGGTTACCAATACCGTTTCGCAGCGCGAGATGCAGGACCAGGTGCTCGACGACATGGAGTTGGAGAAGGAGCGCGGCATCACCATCAAGAGCCACGCCATCCAGATGAACTACAAGGACTATGTGTTGAACCTCATCGACACCCCGGGCCATGTGGACTTCAGCTACGAGGTCTCGCGCGCCATAGCCGCCTGCGAAGGCGCGCTGTTGGTTGTCGATGCCACACAGGGCATACAGGCACAGACCATCTCCAACCTTTACCTCGCCCTCGAGAACGACCTTGAAATCATTCCCGTGATGAACAAGATTGACCTCGACAGCGCCATGCCCGAAGAGGTGGCCGACGAGATTGTCGACCTTCTGGGTTGCTCGCACGACGACATACTGCGCTGCTCGGCAAAGACCGGCATGGGTGTGCCTGAGATATTGGACGCCATCGTCGACCGCATCCCCGCCCCCGAAGGCGACCCCAAGGCGCCGCTGCAGGCCTTGGTGTTCGACTCTGTGTTCAACCCCTTCCGCGGCATCATAAGCTATTTCCGCATTGTCAACGGCACGCTGAAGACCGGCGACCACGTGAAGTTCTACTCAACGGGCAAGGAATATGATGCCGACGAGGTGGGCGTGCTGCGACTCAACATGGAACCCTGCAAGGAAATCAGCGCCGGCAATGTGGGCTATATCATCAGCGGCATCAAGAGCAGCAAGGAGGTGCGCGTGGGCGACACCATCACCCATGTCGCTGAGCCTTGCGACAAGCCCATCGAGGGCTTCGAGGCAGTGAAGCCTATGGTCTTCGCCGGCGTCTATCCCGTCGACACCGACGACTACGAGGAACTGCGCGCCAGCATCGAGAAGCTGCAGCTCAACGATGCCAGCCTCACCTTCGAACCCGAGAGTTCGCTGGCTCTGGGGTTCGGCTTTCGCTGCGGTTTCCTCGGCTTGCTGCACATGGAGATTGTGCAGGAACGCCTCACTCGCGAGTTCAACATGGATGTCATCACCACCGTGCCCAACGTGCAGTACAAGGTGAAACTCACCAACGGCAGCGAGATAGACGTCTACAATCCCTCGGGAATGCCCGAACCGAACAATATCGCCGAGGTCTACGAGCCTTACATCCATGCTCAGATCATCACCAAGGCCGACTTCATCGGGCCGGTCATCAAGCTCTGCATGGACAAGCGCGGCATACTGAAAAACCAGAACTACCTGACCACCGACCGCATCGAGATTACCTTCGACCTGCCGCTCGGCGAGGTGGTATTTGATTTCTACGACAAACTGAAGAGCATCTCGAAGGGCTACGCCTCGTTCGACTACTACGTCAACGGCTACCAGCCTTCGAAACTCGTCAAACTGGAGATACTGCTCAACGGCGACCCCGTGGACGCTTTGAGCACGCTGACCTACGTTGACAATGCCTATCCCATCGGACGGAAGATGTGTGAGAAGCTGAAGGACCTCATCCCGCGCCAGCAGTTCGATGTGGCCATCCAAGCCGCCATAGGCAGCAAGATTATCGCCCGCGAGACAGTGCGTCAGGTGCGCAAGGATGTTACGGCCAAATGCTACGGCGGCGACATCACGCGTAAGCGCAAGCTGCTCGAGAAGCAGAAGGAGGGTAAGAAGCGCATGCGCCAGGTGGGCAACGTAGAGGTGCCGCAGAGTGCCTTCCTCGCGGTATTGAAACTTGATTAAACATTAAAAAGCATATATCATTATGAAAAAAAGCATTATCCTTTTTCTGGCCATCGTGGCCACTATGAGCCTAAGCGCCCAGAAGTATGCGCTGCATTTTGGCAGTACTGACGCTCCTGTTGTTGTCGCCGGCGACACGGTTGAATACACCACGACCGACATCGATATGAACGTCATGCACATGGCATACCTCTATATCTACATCGAGAACCTCACCGATAGCAATCTGGTGACCGACAACGACTACGAGGTGCTTGAGGGTCCGGCGGATCTGGAGACAGAGGTGTGCGCCGGCGGCAACTGTCCGCAGCAGGGCGAGTATACGCTGGTGCCCGGCGACAATCCCGACATGCCCTTCACCCTTGAACCTCACCTGAAACCGGAATATGGCGGACAGCACATCTTGTATCGTGTAACCGTTGGTGAAGGTCGTAATCTGGAGAACGGCGTCACGGTGTATATTCGTGTAAATATCACCGCAAATAGCGGAATCAACAGTGCCGACAATGCCGAAGCTGTGAAGGTATATCCCAACCCCACACGCGGCAAGGTTACGGTTGGCGACAAAGAGTACGACCTCAGCGGCCGTTCGGCCGGTGTCTACTATCTGCCCGTCGAAGGTGGCTCGGCACGTGTAATCAAACTTTAAGCGAGCGCTCGTAACGCAGCGTCTGCCACAGATACCATGCCGTCAAGGCGGCATGCGTAATGGCTGACGCCAATGCATACATACGGATGGCCAGCAGGAAGCTGCCCATCCGTATGCCTGTATATATGGCTGCCGCTCGGAGGAGCAGCATGGCAATATTGAAATATAGTTCGATACGTTGGGTGGAGAAGACGTTGGAGACAAACATCAGGGATGTGGAGCACAGCCCTATGAAAGCCCAGGGCAGCAATGAACGAACGTAAATACCGCTGCCTTGCCAGCGTTCGCCAAAGCAGAAGGTGAATATTGGCTCGGCAAAGAACCACGCCAGTACACAAGCAGCCATTGCTGTCACAGCAAGCAACAGACAGAACCTTGAGATTGTGTGAGCAATGGAACGACGCTCTCGGACAGCCTCTGCTGTGCGGGCATACAGAACACGCTCGAACGCCGAACTCAACAGGCTGACAGGCTGCATGGTGAATGTCAGGGCAAGCCCGAAGAGGCCAATCTCTGCTCTGTCAAAATAGGCAGAGGCCCACAGGAAGGGAAGGTTTGCCGAGAAGGTGTTCATGAAGTCTTTGGTGGCTACATAAAGCGGGAAATTGAAGTGTTTGTGTGCGGCAGCCTTGCTTTCTGCTTTTGTGGTGTCAGGCAGGCCTAGGCGCCCCAGATGCAGGCGATAGTTGATATTGGTGGCTGCCTGGCCAAGCACAGCGCCTAATGGTAGTCCTGCTGATGTTATACCTAACAATCCGAAGACAATCTTTGTCAGTGCGCCTGTTCCAGCACCCACGTTGTCTGATATGGCTATCTGGGTGTAGCGGTAGAATCGGTTGTAGAGGTTGCTGTAAATGCGCGAGGTACCACCGAAGAACACCATGGGAGGTATTAGCAGCACCATCCACCCCAATTGATCGAAGTTGCCTGGCAGTGCCCCGGTGAGCCACAGTATAAGTGCTACGGTGAGAAGAGTAAGAGATACAATAGTATTAAGCCGTAGGGCGAAGCGTTCCACTGCAGATGCTTCACGCTCGTCGGATGCGACAATGGCAGCCAATTCGTATTTGCAGGTGCTCAATATTATGAGAACTTCGATATAGGAGTAGAAGATGTTGTATAGGCCGTAGTCATCTGGCGAGAAGAGGCGTGTCAGTGCGAAATAGGCAGCCAGCGCAATGCCTTGTGCTGCCACTTTGCCACCGACCAATGTCGCTGCTTCGCCTGCTATGCCCCATGTCTTCATATCTCTCCGTGATATTTGCGTAGCACCCATTCGGCTGCCAGCAACAATAATATCAAAGCCAATACCAGTGGCAGCCGCAGGAACTCGGCGTAACGTGTGTGTGTGTAGATGGTGGGTTTGAGGGCGGAAAGACGCGAAGCGAGGGTTGCCAGGTCGGTGGGATAGTACATCTCGCCGCCCGTGGTTGCCGATATCGTGCGCAGCAAGTTATGATCGGCGACAAGCCGTCGTTGCTCTAGGTTTAGAGCCTCTATGGCGAAGGAGCCCGTGGTGGTGAGTCCGTCAGAGGTGGCAGTGTAGTGGTAGAGTCCCTGTGGCAGGTCGGGCAAAGCGAGGCGGTAGGCCTGTCCGTCGCGGGCAAACTGGAAGTCGGCCTTCACCGAGTCGCCCTGTATGCTTAACAGCACATCTGGCGTGTTTGTCAATTCGTAGGCTTCGTTGTATAGTTGGGCGCGTATTATTGGAGTCTCGCCTTGTGCATAGCTACGTTCGGCTTCCACTTGCAGGCGCTCGCGTTGTTGCTGCATGGCTGTGAAGGCTACAAGCTGGGTCGTCAGCCGGTCGAAGTGCTCGTGACTGTTACCCGACTGATAGTCGGCCAGCCTCCAATGCCACAACCCTTCGCCCCATACGAACGAGCGGCGCCATTCGCCTTGTGTTGTTGCTGCCACCAGTGGCTGTCGGCTGTCGACAGGACCAATACGTGCGGTGAAGAGCATCTGTATGTCGGCCGACATGCGTGCTTCGCCAAAGGGCGCTGTAAGCGGTGGCATGGCTTCGATAGCTTCGGCGTCGGCATCGTCGAAGTGGAACAGGGCAAATTGGTTTTGATGTAGTGCTGTCACTTCGTTGTTGCGGTTGGTGCGTGCTACTATCTCAAGGCCAGTATGCAGCGCGTTGAAGCGTGGCAGGTCGGTCTGTGTGCCGATGATGAACATTTGAGGCAGACCGTCGGCATAGCGTATGTCGGTGTGAGTGCGCGAGGGCAGGTTGTGCAGTATGGCTAGGCTGAAGTTTGAGTCTTGCGGGTGGAAGCGACTGTTTTGCGCCTCGTCGGCCATGATTATGGTGGCTTTGTAGGTTGGGTTACTCTCTATGGCGTGTTTGAGGGCCGCCAGGTCGGGGTGCGGGGCGTTGGCAAAGATGGCCACATGACGTCGGGTGTCGATGACGTCGACATAGAAAGCCATAATGTTGTTGGCTGACGATATCTCACCCTCGGCAACCGACAAGCGCACCGTATAGCGTTGCAGACCAGGTTTGTCGGCAGGCAAGGCTGCGGTTATCGTTGTGCTGTATTGATCGTCGTCGTAGGTTATCTTTTGAGTATATAGTGTTTGCCCCATAGCATTGTCGACGGTTAGCGTGGCACCGACGCCTTTTAGCAGTGATGCATTGATGGTGAGCTCCAGCGGGAATTCGCTGTTTTGCATTGCTATGCGGCTCACGCGCAGGTCCGACAGCGTTGCATCGCGCCGTTGGGTTGTGTCGCCTAGAGCCACCGTGTATACGGGGCATCCCAGCTGCTCGGCTATTGTGGTTGGGTTGCTGCCACGGTTGTAGATGCCGTCTGTTGCCATTATTATGGCTGCAACATCGTCGTGACGATGGCGCGTAAGAGCCTCGCCGATATCGGTGGTGCCTGCGTTCCCGAATGTCTCGAGGGTGACGCGTAGGTTGTCGCCGATATCATCGGCCAGTTCGGTAAGGCTAAATGCCGAGTCGGCGCTTAGACCTACCGACAGCGACGCATCTTCCATCAAAACTACATGAGGTTGCTGCCGTTCGTTGACGGTCTGTCGCGATACGGGTGCCAGCAGCAGCAACGCAATGATACTTACGGCCACGAAACGAAGTGTTGCCAGCAGGGCGTTGATGCCTTTGCCGAATTTGCGGTGCCCCGCAAAATACAGTATGCCGGCATAGGCGGCACCTGCCAGCAGGCAGAACAGAACGTGATACCATGGGTAGTCGATAATCATAGTAGTCAATGGTTAGTTTCCGTAAATGAGCGTGCTGAATTTGTTGGGTTTAAAATAATGTTGTGCCACATGGCAGAGGTCGTCGGCGGTTAGCCGCATGATATCAGCATTCATCTCTTCAAGGGTATCTACATGGTCGAAGCATAGGCGTGCTTTGCCGATGCTTTGCATCTCGTTGCTGCCGTTGTCGTTGTTGATGGCCATCTGGCCTATAAACTGGCGCTGGGCTTGGCGCAGCTGTTGCGGTGTCAATGTGGTTGTGGCGATGCGTTCCAGCTCGGTGCGTATCAGTTGCAGGGCGCGCTCTTCGGCATCGAGGTCGACACCGGCATATACATAGAAAAGGCCTGTGTCGCTGAATGGCACATACTGCGACTCGATGGTGTAGCAGAAACCGTAGCGTTCTCGTATGGCCACGTTCAGTCGCGAGTTCATTGCGGGGCCGCCAAGGATGTTGTTTATCAGCGTGAAGGCGGTCTTGTCGGTATTGTATAGGTCGGGAGCTTCGCAGCCAAGCAGCAGATGCGCCTGGTGTGTGCGGCGGTTCACATGGCGTTCGAAGGTGTGGAACACAGGTTTTTGTTTGCGCCACTCGTTGTCGCTGGCCTGTCGTCTGTAGCTGCCGAAATAGCGTTCGCATAGGCGTACCAGACGGTCGAACTTTACGTCGCCGCTCACCGTCACAACCATCCTGTCGGGTGTGTAGTTGCATTCCAGGTGCCGCCGCAGTCGTTGGGGGGTGAAATGACGCACGTTGCGCTTACTACCCAGTATGTTGTGCGCCAATGGGTGTCCTTCATAGGCCAGCTCTTCATACTGGTCGTATATCAGTTCCGCGGGGGTGTCGTTGTAGCTGTTTATCTCCTCTAGCACCACATCTTTCTCTTTCTCTATTTCGTTCTCGGGGAAGGTGCTATGGAACAGTATGTCGGCGAAAAGCTCAAGGCAGCGCGGCAGGTGCTCGGCCAGCGAGGTGGCGTATACGCAGGTCTCCTCTTTGGTGGTGAAAGCATTGAGTTCGCCGCCCACACCGTCGATGCGGTTCAGTATGTGATATGCTTTGCGGTGCTCTGTGCCTTTGAATATTGAGTGCTCTATGAAATGGGCCATACCTTCGTCGCCGCCCACTTCATCGCGTGAGCCAACGTTGACGTATACGCCCGAGTATACCACCCGTGAAGGGGTGTGGCTGAATATTATTTTGATGCCGTTAGGCAGTGTGTGGTATTCGTACATTGCAATCTTTTTGGCGGAAAGGCAGGAACCATGTGCAGAAGAGTATGCCTGCCAGTGTGTCGAGCGTGTCTTCGGTGAGCATTGAGATGAAGATGATTAGCACCCAGGCAAGCATTATTGGAGACAATTTCTTGTGCCGGCGACCTGTAAAGGTGCGCACGACGAGTGCCAATATGAGAGCCAAGCCCAGTATTCCCACTGCGGCCGTAAGACCAAGGTATTGGTCGTGGCTGCGCATGCCGCGTCCCGAAAGTTCCGAATCGCTGGCGGCAAGATATTCCTGCATGGCATCTACCACGTCGCCGGTGCCTACGCCGGTCCATAGGTTGTCGGCAATCACATCCAGCGTGGCTTCCCAGAGCTCCAAGCGTTGCAACATGGAGAATCCTTTGACGGAATGTGTATGGACGTAAAACTCTCGCTCCAACAGCATCACATAGACCATCTTCTTCAGCGGGTTGCCGCTTTCATAGACAGGGTTTGCCACGCCACGTTCCACGGCGGCAATCTGCTCGTCGCTCATGGCCGCCATCCCTGCGCTGTCCTTGGTCAGACCCAGACAGTTCATGTAGCGCACCAGCGTGGGTGCCACGCTGTAGCCTGTCGAGGTGTTTGAGTCGAAAGGCATGTCGCTGCGCAGCGACCATTGCTGCCGCAGCTCGTCGGCACAGATGTAGTTGTTTACATAGTTGCCGTTTTCTATTATCCCGTCGCGGGCATGGAGGTAAGGGTTGCCTGCGGAGGTGTGGCTGCGCAGAGGCTCTGTGGCCATAGGCACCATGTGGTAGTAGGCTTTCACGTCGCGTGCCACGAAGAATGCCAGCGTGCCTACCGCCAGCATCCACAGTGCTATCAGGGGCCAGCGGCGGTAGTAGGCAAGAAGCATCACCAGCGACACTACGGCGAGAATGGCAATGGCGGTGTAGGAGTGCAACAACACGGTGAAGGCAAGCAACCATAGCATCGCCACCAATGCCACTACCTTATGTAGCAGGCTTGGGTGACGTATCGCCACACCGGCGCAGAGGCACACCACCATGCAGCAGTTGAGCGCAAAGCGTATGTGCGATATATAGGGCACGGTGTCGCGATAGGGGAGACCTGGGATGGTGAGCAGGCGTACCAGTCCGATTATCGATACCACCAGCACCGTTGTGGCGTAGGCCCACAGCACCCAGTGGCGCAGGCGGCCACGCAGGGGTTGCGAGGTGAGCACCACCAACGGAACCACCAGCAATGGCAGCTTCACCTGCATTATCGACCATCCATAGGGTTGGTTCTCTGTCCATATCATGCCAATGAGAAGCAGCAGGTACAGGCCCAGGTATACGTGCAGCGGACGGCTCTCGCGGGCCATTTGCCATTTTTCGCGCCAGCGCCCTTCGAACACCCAATTGGCTCCAAGCAGCACCCATATCAGGTTCGACGCCCAGGTCGACGTCACCATGCATCCGCCCAACAGCGTGAGCAGCACTATGTATATCCGTCTATGTACTTTGGCGGGGAGCATGCTATTTCTTCATCTCGTCTATGGCTCGTGCCAGCACCTTGTCGCTCCGCAGGGCACCCTCGATGCGACCTTGGTCGTAGTAGTAGCGCACCAACAGCTCGCTCTTCAGCATCTCGCACACCTCGGTGCGGTGCTTCTGCAGGTCGCCCTCTTTCTCCTTCTCCAGAGCTGCCTCCATGGCTTTCAGCTGGTCGGCGATGGCTGTGTCGTATTTCTCTTCCTTGGCAATGTCGCGCAGCTGTGTAATCATGCGTTCTGTGACAGTGCTGTAGGTGAGCTTCTTCTCTTTCAGGTAGCGGCAGAAGTCGGCATACATGGCATCGTCGACTTCGAAGCTTGCGGGCGAAGCCAGCTCTTTGTGGCTGCGGTAGTAGTCGGTGGCATAGTCGAACACCAGCATCTTCTGTGCCAGTGCTATCCCGAGGTTCGACATATACTCAGGCTCCACCTCCACGTCGGGCTCTATGCCGAAGCCATCATAGACGGTGCGTCCTCCCTTGGTCTTGAAGGCTGTCTTCAGCGAGTCGGGCACCTTCACAGCTTTGCCGTTTTCGTCGCGGTGACTGTAGTCGATGGCCTGTATGCAGCGGCCGCTGGGAATGTAGTATTTGCTCACTGTCACCTTCATCTGGCTGTTATAGGCCATGGGCAGTATGTTCTGTACCAGGCCTTTGCCGTAGCTGCGCTGGCCAACTATTACGGCTCGGTCCAGGTCTTGTAGGCTTCCGCTGACAATCTCGCTGGCCGATGCCGAGCTGTTGTCGATAAGCACTGCCACCGGTATCTCGGTGTCTTCCGGTGCCATGCGTGTGTAGCTCTTGGTGTTCTTGCTGGCCACCTTGCCTTTGGTCTCCACCACCAGCGTGCCTTTGGGCACCCAGATGTTGACGATGTCCACCGCCTCGTTCATCAGTCCGCCGCCGTTGCCGCGCAGGTCGAGCACTATGCCTTTCATGCCAGGTTTGCCTTTCTTCAGTTCCACGAAGGCCTCGCGCACATGTTTGGCGGCATCGGTTGTGAACTCGTCGAGCTTTATGTAGCCGTAGTCGTTGTCTTTGCCCACATAGCCGTAGTATGGCACATTGGGCAGCTTTATCTCGCGGCGTGTCAGTGTGCGCTCAAACTCTTTGCCGGCACGCTCCAGTCGCAAGGTCACCTCGGTGCCAGCCTGTCCGCGCATGGCGGCGCTCACGTCTGCGGTGGTCTTGCCGCTGGTGCTCTGTCCGTCGACTGCCAGTATGCGGTCGCCGGCCTTTAGGCCAGCCTCGTCGGCAGGAAGTCCTTTATAGGGTTCGCTGACATACACCGAGTCGCCTCTTTGCATGATTAGGGCTCCCACGCCGCCGTACTGGCCAAGCAGCTGCAGCTTCACATCTTCCATCTGGCTTTCGGGGAAGTAGTTGGTGTAGGGGTCGAGCGAGGCCAGCATAGCATCGATGGCCACCTTGATGGTCTTGCCGGGGTCCACGTCGTCGACGTAGTTCAGGTTCAGGTTCTTGTACACTGCCGAGAAAATCTCCAGGTTCTTGGCAATCTCGAAGCTGCGGTCGGCCACCGATTGCGAGCTCACCTGCCCGTCTCTCTGTGCCTGTACACCGCTTGTCGCCAGCGCCACCACGGCGCAAAGCACTATTATGAATGTCTTTTTCATCGTGTTATTTTGTTTGTGACTTTAGTAAACACCGATTTGTCTCTTTTATTGTGTAGTGTAGATTATATCTCCACCATCTTTTTCTCGAATCCCGTAAGTGTCAGTTCGTCCGGGCTGACGAACCATATGATGTCGTCGTGCTCGAAGACGATGTGGCGGTTGGGGTTGACAATGCGCTGTCCGCCGCGTTCAATGGCAATGACCATGGCATGGTGCCTGGTGGCCAGGGCCGAGGTGGCTATGGGCAGGCCGCACAGGGGGCCGCCGGCCTCGACATGGTAGCGGTACATGTGCATTTCGTGGTCCGAATGGTCGTGCACCAGCATGTCGGCCTCTTTCTCTATGTCGGCGCGTATGGCGCTCACCTGGTCTTCGGTGCCAATGACGGTGAGCACGTCGGCAGGCATCAGTATCTGGTCTTTGTCGGGCATGTCGATGATGTTCTCGCCACGCTCGATGGTGACGATATTGGCGCCGTAGCGTTCGCGCAGCTGGTTCTGTGCAAGCGTCTTGCCGGCAAGCGGCGATGCTGCCGTCATGCGTATGCGCTCCATGGCGAATTCGTTCTCCATGCCTTTGGGGATGTGGAACGAGGCTTGCGCCTGACGGATGTTGAAGTTCTTGGTGAAGCTCTCTTCGATGCGGCTGTAGAAACCGTCGGCCTTGCGCGAGAAGAGCACCACGGCGACGACGATGATGGCCAGCACCAGAAGGAAGCCCACGGCGATGTCGACGTAGCCTGCTATCACGGCGCCCACGGCGAAGAGGGCCACGAAGTAGCGGAGCACGAACATGGGGATGATGACGGCCTGCGAGAAGCGGTAGGTGTCGAACAGTTCGCGTATCTTCTTGCGGCTCACGTTCTTCACCGACACTGCCCACAGGAATGGCGCCATGATGACCAGCGTGCCGACGAGTCCAATCAGTCGGCTCCATATCTGTGGGATGCCGATGTCGGCGAAGATGCCGTCGAGGAAGGGACGCAGCAGGCCCAGCGAGAGCAGCACTATGGCGGCAATGATGGCGCCGTGCAGCAGGATGCCGGTGAGCTGCTTGCGGATGAAGAGGGGCAGCGCGGCCTTGTCGGCGTCGTCGCCGAAGGCGTGCTCGCTATAGTGGGTGAGGTGCTTCTTGACGCGTGCCGGGAGCTTGGGCTCGAGCCAGTTGTAGAACGGCGTGGCACCCTTGATCATATAGGGAGTGACGAAAGTGGTGAGGATGGAGACGGAGACGATGATGGGGTAGAGGTTCTGGTCGATGACGCCGTAGCTCAAACCCAGTCCGGCAATGATGAACGAGAACTCACCAATCTGGCAGAAGCAGAAGCCGCTCTGCACTGCCGTCTTCAGCGGTTTGCCGCTGAGCAGCACGCCCATTGTGGCGGCCATGCTTTTGAAGACGATGATGCTGGCAGCTATGATGAGCACTGTGAGCCAGTGCTGGCCCAGCACGGCAGGCTGTATCAGCATGCCCACCGATACGAAGAAGACGGCGCTGAAAAGGTTCTTCAACGGGGTGATGAGACGGTGGATTACGTCTGCCTCGATGGTCTCGGCCAGGATGGCGCCCATGACGAAGGCTCCGAGGGCGGTGGAGAAACCGGCCTTGGCGGCAAGCACCACCATGGCGAAGCAGAGGCCCACGGCCACGAGGAGCAGCGTCTCCTCGGTCATGTATTTGCGCATCCAACGCAGGAATGTCGGTATCAAGTAGATACCGAAGACGAACCATACGATGAGGAAGAACACCAGCTTCACCATGCTCATGGCCAGCTGCCCTCCGTCGAAGGTCTTGCTGACCGATATGGTGCTCAACACCACCAACAGAAGCACTGCAATGAGGTCCTCGACGACGAGCACGGCGGTGACCGTCGAGGTGAACTTCTGCTGCTTGAGTTTCAGGTCGTCGAAGCTCTTGATGATGGTGGCTGTGGACGAGATGGAGAGCATGCATCCGAGGAAGATGCAGTCCATCGACGAGAAGCCTATCAGGTGGCCTACGGTGTTGCCTATGAGGAACATGATGGCCAGCTCGGTGAGGGCCGTGATTGCTCCTGTGGCACCTACTTTCTTCAGCTTCTTGATGCTGAACTCGAGACCCAAGGCGAACATCAGGAACACAATGCCGATGTCGCTCCACACGTGCACGTTGCCGGGGTCGGTGATTACGGGGAACCATTTGAAGTAGGGGCCTATGAAGAAGCCTGCCAGGATGTAGCCTAGCACAAGCGGCTGTTTGAGCCATTTGAATATGACGGTGATGACTCCGGCGGTGATGAGGATAAGCGCCAGGTCCATGAAGATTGCAGGTAGACTTTCCATGTTCGGTGTTTGGTGGTTGGTGTATTCTGTTAGGTGATTAGTGTTTGTTGGGCACGACGAAGTTTATGGCGTGGTGTATGCATTGCACGTCGAAGCGGCTGCCGGGCACAATCTCGCCGTCGGTGGCCACGTACGAATCGGTCAGCGGGTCGATGGTTATGTGTTTTCCTCGGCGGTAGCTCAGCAGCGGGCGCAGTTCCTCGCGGTCGAGCAACTCGCCGTTCTTATAGTATTTTATCAGCTGTGCGAAGCGTGTCACCGACATAGGCTTCACAGCCATCACCTCGAGCAGCCCGTCGTCGTTCTTGGCGCGTGGGGCGCAGTGGTAGCCGCCGCCGGCATACTGGCCGTTGGCTACCGAGAGCAGCAGCACTTCGCCGTCGAGCCACACCTCGCCGTCTACCGTCACGCGGCAGCGGTTGTGGCGTCCGGTGGCCAGGCTTGCCACGATGCCAGTGGTGTAGGCCATGGCGCCGCCTATCAGCGGCACCCGCCGCATACGGGCCATGGTGTGGCACACGGCGGCCTCGAAGCCGAAGTTGAGGGTGTTGATACAATAGCGGTCGCCCAGCCGCATCACGTCGACCGGCACGGCCGTGCCGGCCACAAGGGCTTCAATGTCCCTGAAATCGGCTCCCTGCCAGTAGCGCACAAAGTCGTCGCCGCTGCCGCAGGGGTAGCAGGCCACCTCCACGTTCCTCACTCGTTGTTCGCCGTCGCCCGCTGCCATCACACCGCTCACCACCTCGTTCAGCGTGCCGTCGCCGCCACAGGCATAGAAACGCAGCGGCTCGCTGTCGGCCTGCCGCAGCCGTTCGGCCACATGACGGGTGGCGTCGCGGGTGCCACGGGTGCGATATATCTCTATGTCGGCCTGAATGTTGACTAACGCATCGGCTATCTCATCGCTGCTATCGTGTCCCCCGGCCATGGGGTTTACCACAAAAATATGCTTCATCCCTATAGTTCTTGTTGCTGTCCTAAACGCCAGAAAGCCCTTTTTATTGTATGTAGTTTAAAAATGTTTCGGCCTCCGCGTCTTGGCGCCCCCCTGGCAGCTATGGTCTGGAACATGGTTTTCTCGTTTTTCAATTAACATAAAAACTGTTAAAACAGTCGCATTTTCCGGCGTCGGAGCCTCTAATGAAAATCAATGAGTTACAGCCGTTAAAATGCACTCAATACGCTGTGTAGGTGTGCGGTAGCCCTCAAACGAACACCTAAGTGCCTATGAGCCAGCACCAACTCCTTATCAACTCCTACTCATAACCTAGTCATCCCCTTATCAACACTTACTCCAGTAGGAGATGTTAAATTTAACATTTGGTTTTGGTATGTTTTTCATACGTTTTTCATGTCGCTTCATCCCCTGCCTTGCGGGGGGCTGCCGGCCAGCTGCGGTGGTTGGCGGCGGCGGCAGGTGAAACTTTTTTCACGCGGTTTCGAAAAAAAGTTGTATCTTTGCAATTCGATTATAATTATACAAGATATGTCCGACACACTGGTTATCACCCCTACTTACAACGAAAAGGAGAACATAGAGGCTATCATACGCAAGGTGTTCTCGCTGCCTAAAGAGTTCGATATGCTCATCATAGAGGACAACTCGCCCGACGGCACTGCCGACATCGTGAAACGGCTGATGCAGGAGTTCCCCAACCGTCTTTTCATCGTGGAGCGCAAAGGCAAACTGGGCCTCGGCACCGCCTACCTGGAGGGTATGCGCTGGGGCAATGAGCACGGCTACGACTATATGATTGAGATGGATGCCGACTTCAGCCACAACCCC
>JAFXUY010000054.1 GCA_017524785.1 Bacteroidales bacterium
CCAGAGGATGACGGGCAACATCGAGTTCGACCCCGACTCGCACTATGTGGCCTATGTGCGCGCACGCTGCCGCTTCGCGCGCTACGAGTACGGCCCGTGGAGCGCCCCGCTGGACTTCTGCCTCAACGGCGGCATCGACGGCATCGACGAGGCCGGGGCAACCGACATAACCCTGACGCCCAACCCCGCGGCCGACCGCGTGACGGTGGCCGCCGAAGGACTGGAGAGCGTGGAGCTGATAGGCACCGACGGCGCGGTGCTGCAGCGCCGCGAGTGCCGCAACACATGCGTGCTCGACCTGCGCGGCCTGGCGGCGGGCGTCTACATGGTGCGCGTAAGCACGCCGTCTGGCACGGCGACGAAGAGACTCGCGGTGCAGTAGGCGGGCATCGATACCCATATGGCGGGACATGGCTGAGGAAAAAAGATTTTGCCATGTCCCGATTTTTTACTATCTTTGCATTTCCATATATATGGATATAATTATTAATTAAATACAAATAAAACAATGAAAATTCGTACATTAGTTGTTATGATGGCCCTTGCGCTGATGCTGCCGACGGCGGCACGCGCCGACGAGGGCATGTGGCTTCTGTCGCTGATTGGCAAGAACTACAGCGACATGCAGAAGGCGGGCTTCAAGCTCTCGCCCGAAGATATCTACAGCGTCAACCAGAGCTGTCTGAAAGACGCCATCGTGGGCCTCGGCAACGCCGGCCGCCCCTTCTGGCATTTCTGCACCGGCGAGATTATCTCGAACCAGGGCCTTGTCTCCACCAATCACCACTGCGGCTACGGCAAGCTGCAGGAGCATTCGACCGTTGAGCACGACTACCTGCGCGACGGCTTCTGGGCCTACACCAAAGAGCAGGAACTGCCCAACCCGGGCCTGACGGCTTCCATCCTCGTCCGCATGGAGGATGTCACCGCCAAGGTGAAAGAAGCCTTGAGCGACGACATGAGCGAGGGCGACCGCGAGGCAGCCATCAAGAAGGTGTGCGCTCAGATTGAGAAAGAGGCTGTCGAGGGCACGCAGTACCAGGCCCAGGTGAAGCCTATGTTCAACGGCAACCAGTTCTTCCTCTTCGTGCACATCATCTACCGCGACGTGCGTCTGGTGGGTGCTCCCCCCTCGTCGATGGGTAAGTTCGGCGGCGACACCGACAACTGGAGCTGGCCGCGCCACACCTGCGACTTCTCGATGTTCCGCATCTACACCGCCCCCGACGGCAGCCCCGCCGACTACAGCAAGGACAACATCCCCCTGACCCCGAAGCACCACCTGCCCGTGAGCGCCGGTGAGCTGAAGGACGGCGACTTCGCCATGGTGATGGGCTTCCCCGGCACCACCGACCACTTCCTGACCAGCTACGGCCTTGAAGAGGCTATGAACATCGTCAACGACCTGCGCTATAAGATCCGCACCGTGAAGATTAACATCCTGCGCGAGGAGATGGCCGCCAGCCAGAAGACCCGCATCAAATACGCCTCGAAGTATGCCAGCTGCTCGAACTACTGGAAGTACAGCAACGAGCAGAACAAGGCCCTGAAGGCCCTGAACACCATGGGCGTGAAGAAAGAAGTGGAGAAAGAGTACAGCGACTGGGCCCGCTTCCAGTCGTCGCCCAAGTACGGCAAGGCTCTCGACCTTATCCGCAAGGGCTATGCCGACCGCGCCAAGTCGGAGGAAGCCTATATGTACCTGATGGAAGGCTTGCTGACGGGCCCTGAGGCTCCGTTGTTTGCTTCTGGACTGTGCCGCGCGTTCAAGCGCGACCTGGAACAGGACAAGAACGCCGACCTGGGTCGCTACGAGGCTCGTGTCAACAGCTTCTTCAAGGACTATGACGAGAATGTCGACCGCCGCCTCGCGGCAGCACTCTTCGCCTATGTCTACTCGCACATGGACCCCGACCAGTGCCCCGAGTTCCTGAAGAAAGCCGAGAAGAAATACAAAGGCGACTGGAACAAGTATGTGGCCGACCTCTACAGCAAGAGCATCTTCGCCAACGAGGCTAGCCTTGGCAAGTTCATGCTCAAGCCCGATGCCAAGCAGCTGGAGAAAGACCCCTTGGCCGCTGCCGGACAGGAGGCTCTGGATGCCTACTTGACGTGTGACGAATCGGTGTCGCAGGAGAGCAAGGACAACCTGCAGCGCGGCATACGCGACTTCACCGACGGTATCCTCCAGATCAACGAGAAGAACGGCAAGCTGATGTCGCCCGACGCCAACTCGACCATCCGCCTCACCTATGGCAACGTGATGAGCTACGAGCCCAAGGACGGCCTCATCGCCAAACACTACACCACCATGAAGGGTATCCTCGAGAAAGAAGACCCCGAGAGCAGTGAGTTTGCCGTGCCCGAGCGTCTGAAGAAGCTCTACAACGAAAAGAATTTCGGCAGCTATGCCAACAAGCGTGGCGAGATGCCCACCTGCTTCATCACCAACAACGACATCACCGGTGGCAACAGCGGCTCGCCTGTCATCAACGGCAAGGGTGTGCTTATCGGCCTGGCCTTCGACGGCAACAGCGAGGCTATGAGCGGCGACATCGACTTCGAGGAGAACCTGCAGCGTTGCATCTGCCTCGACAGCCGCTATATGCTCTGGGTCATCGACGTATATGCCGGTGCCAAGAATTTGATTGAAGAAATGGATATCGTGAGATAAGGAGTTCAGGTAGTTCGGGTAGGTCGGGTAGTTCAGGTAGTTCAGGACAATACCTCGTATAGCACATTTGTCTTGAACTCCTTGAACTTCTTGGACTCCTTGAACTACGAAAAAATACACATGAAACAGGTACAGCGACAGCAATTGCAGCAGAAGTTCTCGCCTCAGCAGATACAGCTGATGCGTCTGCTGCAATTGCCTGTCACTGACCTTGAGTCGGCCATAAAGGAGGAGGTGGAGAAGAACCCGCTGCTCGAGGCCGAGGTGCAGGACGAGGAACCGCTGCCCACAGGCGACAACGACCGCTCGGACTGGGACAGCGACGAGGACGACTTCGACTATGACTACCGCGAGCAGCTGGAGCGTGACCCCAACGACGTGCGTCGCGAGTTCGTGCTGGGCGACAGCCAGTCGCCGGTAGAACGGCTTATGCAGCAGCTCTCGCTGCGTCACCTCACAGAGCGTCAGATGCTGATAGCCACCGAGCTTGTGGGCAGCCTCGACGACGCAGGCTATCTCGGTCGCGACCTTGCCCTTATCACCAACGATATGGCTTTCCGCCAAGGCGTTGAGGCTTCGCAACAAGAGGTTGAGGAGGTGCTCCGTGTGGTGCAAAGCCTTGAACCCGCAGGCATCGGTGCCCGCAACCTCAGAGAGTGCCTGCTGCTACAGCTGCAGCGGTTGCCTGCCGACGCCACCACGGTGACGGCAACGGCCGTGGTGCGCGATCATTTCGACGACTTCGCCAACCATCGCTACGAGCGCATCTGCGAAGCCCTCGATATCGACGACGAAGACTTCGAGGCTGCCGCCGACGTGATACGCCATTTGAATCCCAAGCCGGCCGGCTCGACCGATGCCGACACCGACACGGCGGCAATAGTCACTCCCGACATAGTGCTCACGCAGCACGACGGCCAGCTGGGCTTTTACCTCAACGACAGTCACCTGCCGCAGTTGAGCCTCAGCAGCTATTATGTAGATATGCTCCACGAGATGGAGCAGCGCAAGGGCGACCGCGAGACGGTGGCATTCCTCAAGAGCAAGCAGGCCGACGCACAAGGATTCATAGACCTGCTGCAACAGCGCCACGACACCATAGTGCGCGTGATGCGCTACATTGTGCGCCACCAGCGCCAGTTCCTGCTTACAGGCGACCCCGACAAGCTTCAGCCTTTGCGCCAGCGCGAAGTGGCCGAGGCCACGGGGCTGGACATAAGCACGGTGTCGCGCATGGCCAACAGCAAATACCTGCAGACCGACTTCGGCACAATACCGCTCAAGGAGTGTTTCTCGAAGGGTATGGCCACCGACGACGGCGTCGAGGTCGCTGTGGAGACAGTAAAGCAGCGGCTGTCTGAAATAATAGAGTCGGAAGACAAGCAGGCTCCGCTGTCGGACGATGCCCTTACCAAGATGCTCAATGCACAAGGGCTGCCGTTGGCACGACGCACCGTGGCGAAATACCGCGAACAACTGGGCATACCGGTGGCACGGTTGCGCCGCGCATTGCTGATACTGCTGTTGCTTGCCTTTGCCGGCAAGGGACAAGCCCAGATGTCGTACTACGACAGCATCATAGCCGTGCGTCTGGAGAAGGCTGCAAAGGACGAGAAACGCCTGGCGGCACGCGAGGAACGAAAGGCGGCGAAGCCCGAGCCTGCCAAAAAGTCGGCCAAACCGGCCAAGCCTGTAGTTGCCACAACCACTGCTGCCGAAAAAACACATGCGTCGGCAGAGGCGTTGGATGCCTATATCGTACCGTTGTGGTACGACGGCTTTCCAAGCAGCCGTGTGAATCCACATGGACGCACGATGACCGCGCTGCTTCCCGACGAGATAAACCTGCTGCTGGCAAAGGACAGTAGCGACTTCTGCTTCCCCGTGCGCAACATGAAGACCAGTCCTTATGGCTGGCGGTGGAAGCGTGGCCACCACGGCGTGGATATACGTCTGAACACCGGCGACCCGGTGAGAGCTGCTTTCGGCGGCACGGTGCGCGTGGCAGGCCGCATGGGCGGCTATGGCAACTGCATAGTGGTGCGCCATCCCAACGGATTGGAAACACTATACGGCCACCTGTCGAAGATACATGTAAAACACGGACAGGAGGTGGCTGCCGGCGAAGTGATAGGTCTGGGCGGCAGCACCGGACGCTCCACCGGACCGCATCTGCATTTCGAGTGCCGCTTCCTATACCAGACCTTCGACCCCGAATGGATACTCGACTTCGAGAATTATTCACTCCGCACACGGCGCCTGCACCTCGACAAGAGCTACTTCGGCATACGCCAGCCGAGGAAAGGCGAGCAGCTTGAATACAAGGCCGACAAGAGCATTATCAAGGAAAGCAAGAAGAAACGCAAGACCGTGACGACGGATATCAACCTAAAAGACTTCTGATGAAAAAGACCAACCTTTCTGACTACGACCCGCAGGCGGTGCCCGACGGGAAAGAATATAAAATAGGTGTCATAGCCGCAGAATGGAACCCGCAGGTGACCGACGCGCTGATGCAAGGCGCCGTGGACACCTTGCTGGAACATGGCGTGACGGAGGAGAACCTCATCGTGCGTCGTGTGCCGGGGACCTTCGAGCTTAGCTCGGCAGCCGACATGATGCTGCACTATCACAACCTCGACGCTGTCATCTGTATCGGCTGTGTGATACAAGGCGAGACACGCCACTTCGAGTTCATCTGTCAGGCGGTGTCGCAGGGCATCACCAATGTGGCCATCAAACGCGAGCGTCCTGTCATCTTCAGCGTCCTCACCACCAACACCATGGAACAGGCCCTCGACCGCGCCGGCGGCAAGCACGGCAACAAAGGTGTCGAGGGTGCCGTCACAGCTTTGAAAATGGTTGCTTACCGTAAGAGCCTATGCGTGTAGTATTCTTTGGCACTCCCGACTTTGCCGTCGAGAGTCTCGACGCCATAGTGAACAGCAGCCACGAGGTGGTGGCTGTAGTCACCGTGCCCGACAGGCAGGCTGGCAGGGGACAGAAGGTGGTGTTCAGCGCTGTGAAGCAGTACGCCATAGACCACGACCTCCCTTTGCTGCAACCCGAAAAGCTGCGCGATGAGGAGTTCCTCGCGGCTTTGAGCGCATATAATGCCGACATCTTCGTGGTGGTGGCCTTCCGCATGCTGCCCGAGGCGGTGTGGAATATGCCGCCTCACGGCACATTCAACCTGCATGCCTCGCTGCTGCCACGCTACCGTGGCGCCGCACCTATCAACTGGGCTATCATCAACGGCGAGAAGGAGACCGGTGTCACCACCTTCATGCTGAACCATAAGATTGACGAAGGAGCCATCCTGCTGCAAGAACGGACGCCCATTGCTGCTGACGAGACGGCAGAGACTTTGCACGACCGTCTGGCCGCCATGGGACGTGGCCTTGTGGTGCGCACTCTAGATGCTATCGCCGATGGCTCGGTAATGCCGCTGCAGCAAGAGGGTGATGCTTGCCCGGCTCCGAAAATATTCAAAGACGACTGTCGTATCGATTTCACACGTATGCCCGAGGAGGTCGACCGTTTTGTGCGTGGACTCTCCCCTTACCCTGCCGCGGTTATGGTGATGCGCTCGCCAGAAGGTGTAGAAATACCCTTCAAAGTGTATCGTGTGAAGACCGAAAAGGCCGAAAATACCAAGCCTGGAAGTGTTTTTTGTGATGGGAAAAAGGTGCTAAAAGTTGCTGTAAGTGCTGGATTTGTGAACGTTTTGGAATTGCAAATCGCTGGAAAACGGAAAAATAACATAGAAGATTTTCTTCGCGGCAATTCTCTAAATGGCTGGGAATTAGTAAAGTAATGCTTGGAGTTGAAAAAACTTTAAAAAAATGTGAAAAAAAATTTGGTTCACATTAAAAAAAATTCATACATTTGCAGCGAGAAATAAGGATAACCATTTCAAACAATTAAAACAAAAAACATTATGAACAAAACCGAACTTGTTAACGCCATCGCCGCCAAGACCGGCATGACGAAAGTGGCTGCCAAAGGCGCCATGAACGCTTGCTTTGATGCTATCAAAGAGCAGCTGAACAAAGGCGAGAAGGTCAGCCTCATCGGCTTCGGCACCTTCAGCGTGACCAACCGCAAGGCTCGCACCGCCAAGAACCCGCAGACTGGCGCCACCGTTAAGGTTCCCGCCAAGAAGGTTGCCAAGTTCAAAGCTGGCAGCAATCTGCTCGTTAAGAAAGCCGCCAAGAAGAAAAAATAAATCATTGGCGAAGTAAAACAGAGAGGCTCCTCAATCGAGGAGCCTCTCGTTGTTTTTATTCCAGCGCCGCCTGGATGCTCATCTCGTAGAGTTCGGCTGGCGTGATGCCCACGGCACGTGCCTGTTTGGGCACTATGCTCTCTGCACTTTGGCCAGGAATGGTGTTTACTTCGAGGAAGTATAGCTCGTCGGCAGCCGTGTCGTGTATGTAGTCGAAGCGTACGATACCACGGCAGCCCAGAAGGTCGTAGAGCTTGCTGGAAACCTCTTGTATGTGTTTGGAAATACGATCCTCGACCTCGGCAGGCGTCACCTCGTTGCTGAAACCTTGGTATTTGGCCTCGTAGTCGAAGAATTCATGTCCCCCTTTGGGGATAATCTCTGTGATTGGGAACACCAACTTCTCGCCATCGACCTTGCGGAACACACCGCAGTCGAACTCGCGTCCCACGATACATTCCTCGACGAGGACTGCGTGGTCTTCGGAGAAGGCTTCGCGTATGGCGGGCATTAGTTGCTCGGCGGTCTTCACCTTGGTGGTGGCAACGCTGCTGCCGCCAGCGGCGGGCTTCACAAAAACAGGCAGTGTAAGGGATTCTACTTTTTTAATGTCATCCATGCTATACAAAAGTACCGACTCAGCAACCTTGACGATGCCAAAGCTCTTCACCACAGGGTTGCAGTAGCCTTTCTGGAAGGTGAGGGCAGAGGTGTAGAAGCCGCAGGTGGTGTATCGGATGCCCAGCATGTCGAAGTAGCCTTGCAGCACGCCATTCTCGCCGGGGTTGCCGTGGACGATGATGAAAGCCAGGTCGAAGCGGACAGTCTGGCCGTTGTCGGTAATGGTGAAGTTGCCGCGGTCGACGGGACGGTGTTCGCCATCGTGCTCCCAGTACCAGCCGGCACGGTCGATGACAATCTTGTAAACGTTATATTCTGTGTGGTCGAGTTGGCCGTACACTTGGTTACCGCTGGCGATGCTGATATCATGCTCGCCGCTGTAGCCACCCATGACAAGTGCTATGTTCTTCTTCATGTTATTCACTTTTATTTTGTAACGCCGTCAAGAGCTGTTTTATTGCCCATGCAATGCATTTTTATTGGGATTGTCAAGTCGCATGATGCGTACGGGTTTGTCGCTGCCTAATTGCAGGCGGCTGCAGCGGTTGGTTTCGCCAGTGTCCTGGAAGCCACACTTCTCCATCACACGGCCACTGGCGGGGTTCTCAGGGAAATAGTCAGCCCAGAGGGTATTGAAGCCTTTATCACGGAAGCAGTAGTCTATAAGCATCTGCAACGTCTCGGTACAGAGTCCTTGGTTCCAGTAGGGACGTGCTATCCAGTAGCCTACCTCGGCATCGTTCTCGCCGATGTCGATGTTGCTCTCACCGTGCACGAAATAGCCCATGCAGCCGATGGGTTCGCCTGTTGCTTTGAGCACCATGGCCCACATGTGGTCGCTATGGAAAAGCGTGCGTATTATCTCGCGGCTTTCCTCCACACTCTTGTGTGGCGGCCAGCCGGCGCGTGGCCCCACCTCGGGGTCCGATGCGTATTTGTAGAGCGCCTCAGCGTCATCGTCGCGCCACGGGCGCAACAATATTCTTTCTGTTTCCATATTAGTCATGATAATCACTGACTTTCCATTCAAATTTCACTGTTTCCGGCACCAGATATTTGCCTATCTTGTAGTCGATGTTGGCTTTGTGGGCCTGACTGAGTTGGTGGCAGCGGCGCACACGGTATATTTTTCCGTCCTTGATGAAATGGGCACCCGTCTGGTGGAAGCGGAAGGGGATGCCGTGAGCGACGCATTGCTCACGGAGCGAAAGCACCCAGTCGTAGTCGCAGGGCCGCGCGTCGACGCCCGACTCGCCACCTACTGACACCTCCTCTATCGTTTCGTCGAGGTAGGGGGTGAGATCTATTGCCGTCAGCAACGGCGAAGCGATAATGCTCTTGTGGCGGATGGGCAGCGAGCGGAAGATGGACAGGCGGTAGTCGGCCATCTCCTGGTTCTCCACGGTGCAGCCCACCAGGACGTTGGGGTAGCCATCGCCCCAGTCGTCGGGCACACACTCCATGAAGCGGTCGATGCGCTTGGTGAAGAAGAAAAACCAGAGGTCGCTCCGCAACCGCATCATATCCCAGCATTCAGGCCGCCATGCATCGGCATCTTCGAGCAGGAAATCGGAAGTGAAGCAGGTGAAGACTAGCTTCCCGCTCTCTATCTTCCACGACTTGTCGCGCCGCCGCTTGACGGGCAGGTTGAAGTTGGCGGTCTTGCGGCACTCGCTGCTCGACCGCTCGCTGCCATACATTTCATCCTGTCGGTAGACATAGCAGTACTTGCACCCAGGGCTGATTTTGGTGCACCCGTGCCACGGGTTCCAGTCGGCGTATATCTCCCAATGTTCGGACATGCAATGTTAACGGAATGCTGATGGTTTTATTGTAGCAGTAGACGAAAGCCAAGGCTAAAACAGTCTCACCGTGGTTTTACCTAGGGTGCCGAAAAGCACCCCTCATCTTCAATTGTTTACCGATTGTTCTTCGATTGTTCTTCGATAGCCTATCGAAGAACAATCGAAGAACAATCGAAGAACAGACGAAGAACAGGGC
>JAFXUY010000055.1 GCA_017524785.1 Bacteroidales bacterium
CTTCTCGGCCTTGATGCGTTCCTCTTCGGCTCTCTTCTCGGCCTTGATGCGGGCGGCTTCGGCCTCCTCTTCAGCGCGACGGCGTTCCTCTTCGGCCCTAATCTCGGCGCGGCGTTGCTCTTCCTCGGCACGGCGGCGCTCTTCTTCGACTCTGATGCGTTCCTTCTCGGCAAGCTTCTCGGCTTTGATGCGTTCCTCTTCGGCTCTCTTCTCGGCCTTGATGCGGGCGGCTTCGGCTTCCTCTTCCATGCGGCGGCGTTCCTCTTCGGCCTTCTTCTCGGCGCGGCGTTGCTCCTCTTCGGCTTTGCGGCGTTCCTCTTCGGCCTTGGCAGCTTCGCGTGCTGCTATGGCAGCGAGGGCGGCAGCCTTCTTCTCGGCATTGATGCGCTCCTTCTCGGCGCTCTTCTCTGCTTTGATGCGGGCAGCCTCGGCTTCCTTCTCGGCACGACGGCGCTCTTCTTCGGCCTTCTTCTCGGCGCGGCGCATCTCCTCTTCGGCTTTGCGACGTTCCTCTTCGGCCTTCTTCTCGGCAGCGGCACGCTCCTTGGCGATGCGCTCTTCAGCTTTGCGCTTCGCTTCTTCGGCAATCTTCTCCAGACGGATACGCTCCTCTTCGGCCTTCTTCTCGGCCTTCAGGCGCTCCTTCTCTGCCTTGGCCTGGGCCTTGGCTTCTGCCCTGAGCTCGGCTTCGCTCTTCGGCATGTCCTCAAGCTTCTCAAGCTCGTTCTGCCAGTTCTTGTCGTCGATGGGCTCGGGCATAGGCTCGGGTTCCGGCATCGGAGCAGGTTCCGGCATCGGAGCAGGTTCCGGCATCGGAGCAGGTTCCGGCTCCGGCTCGGGGCTGACAATCTCGACGGGAGTCTCCTCCTCTTCGAACTGGGCGAAGGGGTCTTCCTCGCCTTCGTGCGAATATATCTTTACTTCTTCAATTGGCACTTCGCCCTTGTTGTCGGCTTCGAGCACAAGACCTTCGGTCATTGCAAAACCGAAGTTTTTCTTGTTGACGCAGCTCAACGTGCCCAGACGGCCGAGCTTGTGCTCGCCAGAACGGCGCAGCTTGTCGGTAAGGGCGTCTATGTAGTTGAGCCACATCTGTTTTGCGACATCTTCATTGACACACTCGCGTTCGGCGATGATGCCGACGAGGGCCATGTCGCCGGTGGTTTCGCCGCTATAGGCTATTGTGCGGCTGGCGGGGTAGAAGGTGCCTGTGGCAGGGTCGTGGTGGGCGTTGTGGTTGACGCTGTCAAGCGTTCCGATGCCAGGGAGCTCTACTTTCTGTCCCTTTTCCAGCTGTTCGACAATTAAATCTGTAATATTCATAATACTAATACTTTGTTCTCTTGTTCATTTCGGCAAGGTGGCGCTCGGCGGCTGCAAGGTCGTCGGGTGTGTCGATGCCGATGTTGGCGTGTACGGTGTCGCACACCTTGATGGTATATCCTGCCTCGAGCCAGCGCAGCTGCTCAAGCTTCTCGCAGCGCTCCAGCGTCGATGGCTTCAGGTGGCACACCTCTTCCAGCACGTTGGCACGGAAAGCGTAGATTCCCACATGTTTATAGTAGGTTGTGCCGGCCGTCCAGTCCTCCTGCGCGACGCCGCGTTGGTAGGGGATGGGCTGACGGCTGAAATAGAGGGCTTTCCCGTCGCTGGCACACACAACCTTCACGTTGTTGGGCGACAGCAGTTCGTCGGTGCTCGTTATTGGTGTGCGGAGGGTGGCGATGCTGACTTTGTTGTCGGAGCCTTCGAAGCTGGCTATCAATGCTTTTATCTGGCTCTCTTCCACGAAAGGCTCGTCGCCCTGCAAGTTGATTACTATGTCGTAGTGTTCGCCGTTGGCTTTCAGTCGGTTCTGCACTTCGCCGCAACGGTCGGTGCCGCTCTGGTGGTCAGCCGAGGTCATCATGGCGGCCTCGTGGCCGGCCAGCTGGTTCACATGGGTGTAGATTCGCTCGTCGTCGGTGGCAACCAGCACTTTATCAACCCCTTCAATGGCGCTTGCGGCATGCCACACCCGACCAACGATGCTCTCGCCGCCCAGCATTGCCAGTGGCTTGCCGGGGAAGCGCGTAGATGCGTAACGGGCTGGTATGACTACTAGTACGCTCATTGTCCTATTGCTTGAAGAGGCTGTTGAATTCTGCGTCTATGCGGTTGATAATCAGGCCGAGGTCTTCACGGTCCTCGACAAAGTCGTATTCGTCGATGTCCACCACAAGCATCTTGCCTTCATAGTTTTCGGCCCAGGTCTCGTAGCGGTTGTTGAGGTTGGTCAGATAGTCGAGGCGGATGCTGCTTTCCAGCTCACGGCCGCGCTTCTGGATGTGGCGCACCAGGCTGGGCACGTCGCCGCGCAGGTAAATCAGCAGGTCGGGCTTTGGCAGCAGCGAGTAGATCATTTCGAACAACTTGGTGTAGGTGTTCAGGTCGCGTGTGGTCATAAGGCCCATGCTCTGCAGGTTGGGTGCGAAGACATAGGCGTCGTCGTAGAGCGAACGGTCGCGCACAAAACTCTCGCCCGAGGCCTGCATCTCAGACAGTTGCTTGATGTTTGCGTAGAGCGAATGCACCATCATGTTGAACGACCAGCGGCGCATGTCCTCGGAGAAACTGCTCAAATAGGGATTCTCTTCCGACGGTCCGTGGATGGCACGGTAGCCATAGTGCTTGGCAAGAAGCCTTGTCAGTTCGGTCTTACCTGCCCCTATATTGCCCGAAATTGCTATCTGCATATGTTTCTAATATTCTATTTGTATGCCTTTAACATTGAGAATGAAAGGTATACCTAAATTTAGGTCGTGAAAATCAATCCGCAAATATACGTAATATTTTTGAATTTTATAAAAAAAAGTCATGTTTCATGCATTTTTTCTGCCGCGAGTGCAGTGGGGCTCTTGCGGTAAAGGTGCGGGCCGCCAGCCCATGAGGCGGTACTGACGAGTTGTTAAAATATTACCAACTTCTATTCATCAACTGACCACCTCTTACTCTGGTAGGTGATGAGTAGGTGTTGAGTAGGCGATGAGTAGGAGTTGAGTAAGAGAGGGTGGCTCTTCATCCCTGGTTTATAGGCTGTTAGGTGTATGTTAAATAGGTAAGTATCGGATATATAGTTGGTTAAGTCTGTTTTTGCCGCTGTAACTTGTTGATTTCCAATTTTGGCTTCCAGAGCTAAAAATGACCTGTTTTGAAGAAAATTTTCAGTCGGGAAAAATGGCGGAAAAGCTAACTTTTGATGCCCGGTTTGCCTCCGTCTGGCATTCCCCCTTAAGTGTGGTTCGCGTTTTGCCTTTGTTTTGGGTCATATATCATGCTATCAGATGGTTGTGTGTGGTCGATTGTTTGCTGGTGTAAGTGCCTCATTCTATGATATATGATATTGTGCTGTGTTTGATATTCAGCTAGTTGTGTTTTTTGTTGGCATTGAGTTGCTGAAGTGGTGTTTTTGGCCACTTTTTAAATATAAATGAGCCATTTGGAAAAAAAATCGTATATTTGCAATTTGTAAGCAGTCGACAGATGGCTGCAAAATCTGTTTTATAAATCATAGAACCAGACTGTTATGAATAAGATTGAGAACCTTGACGAACTGATTGTTTCCGCCCTTCGCGAGGATGTGGGCGACGGCGACCACTCTACTTTGGCATGTATTCCGCCCGACGCGGTCAATGCCGCCAAGATGGTGGCCAAAGCCGATGGCGTGTTGTGTGGAATAGAGGTGGGCCGACGAGTCTTCGAATTGGTTGATAATAGTCTGATAGTAAACATACTTAAGCACGACTGCGAGCATGTGGCAAAGGGCGATGTGCTGATGACCGTCGAGGGTCACGCCGGCAGCATTCTCACTGCCGAGCGCACCGCGCTGAATTTCATGCAGCGCATGTCGGGCATAGCCACCGAGACCAACCGCATGGTTGCCATGCTCAACGGCCTCGACACCAAGCTGCTCGACACCCGCAAGACCACCCCCAACATGCGCCTGCTGGAGAAATATGCCGTTGCCTGCGGCGGCGGCACCAACCACCGCATCGGCCTCTACGACATGGTGATGCTCAAGGACAACCATATCGACTTTGCCGGCGGCATCGAACAGGCCATCGACCGCACTCGCAAATACCTTGCCGCAAAGGGCAAGAACCTCAAGATTGAGATTGAGGTGCGCGACCTCGACGAGCTGCAGCGTGTGCTCGACCACGGCGGTGTAGACCGCATCATGCTCGACAACTTCGACACCGACACCCTTCGCGAGGCTGTTCGCCGCATCGACCACCGCTACGAGACCGAGGCCAGCGGCGGCATCACCGAAGCCACCCTCCGCAAGTATGCCGAGACGGGCGTCGACTTCATCTCGGTAGGTGCACTGACCCACCATATAAAAAGCATGGATATCTCGCTGGTAAAGAAGTGAAAAGCCTGAAGACATACACACGTCTGGGCGTCCTCAAACTGCGTCAGCTGCGCCGCAAGGTCCTGTATTGGAGGCCGGTGCGCTCTACGCTCTATTTCCTGCAGCACGTGTCGCTGCCCGGCAACAAGGGGGTGCCGCTCTACGATGTGTTGAGATTCTTCCTGGTGGGTATATTCAACGGCGACATCAGCAAGCGTGCCAAAGGACTTGCCTACAGCTTCCTCACGGCTTTGCCGCCGTTGCTGATATTCTTTTTCACGCTGGTAGCCTTCTTCCCGGTCGACGGACTGCAGGACGAACTGCTGATGCAGCTTGGCGGCATTGTGCCCGAGAAGGTTATGACGCCCCTGTCGGACACCATCAACGACATCATGGGCCACCGCCACACCACGCTGCTGTCGGTGGGCTTCATCTCGTCTATCATGCTGGCGGCCACGGGTCTTATGGGTGTCATCTCGTCGCTCAACTTCGCCAACCAGAGCATCGAGACGCGCCCTTATCTGCAGCGCTACCTGCTGAGCATCGGCATGGTGTTTGTCCTCTATGTTGTCATTGTGCTGACGCTGGCGCTGTTCATCGGTCACAAGTTCCTGCTGCAGATAATCTATGCCCAGGGCTGGATAGTCTATTCCAAGACCAACACCGTGCTGTTCAACGTCGGCCGGTGGCTGCTGCTGACCTTCGCCACCCTCTTTGCCGTGTCCTTCATCTATTATTGGGCCCCCGTCAAGCGGCAGAGGGTTGGCTTTTTCTCGGCCGGCAGCGTGCTGGCGACGGTGATGTTCTTCGTGTTGAGCTGGGCGCTGGGCATCTACCTCAACAATTTCAACAACTACAACCTGCTCTATGGCTCCATAGGCACACTGCTGATGCTGATGTTCTGGATTTACTTCAACTGCATCGTGCTGCTGATGGGCTACGAGTTGAACATAAGCATTTACAACGGCAGCATCGTGAAAAAGAATCGCGACAGCCGCCGGCAGATAAGACAACGCATACAATCCATACGCAATGATAATACAGAAAGAACGAGGAAAAGTGGTGTCACCGACGTCGACGCCGCGCGAGAAGTTTAAGATGATCGCCAAAACGATGGTGAGCCTCGAAGAGGTGCTTGCCGACGAGCTGACGGCCCTGGGCGCCGAAAATGTCGTGGTGGGCAATCGCGCCGTGGAGTTCGAAGGCGACATGCGCCTGCTCTACCGTGCCAACTATTGCTGCCGCACGGCTCTGGCCATACTGAAGCCCTTCGCCGAGTTCGACGCCAACGACGAGCAGGAGCTCTACGACCAGGTGTACAAAATCCGCTGGGAGAAGATACTCGATGTGGACTGCACCTTCATGATCGACAGCACCACCAGCGGCGAGGTGTTCACCCACAGCTACTATGCCGCCCTCAAGACCAAGGACGCCATCGTCGACCGTTTCCGCCGCAACTTCGGCAAACGCCCCTCTATCGACACCGAGGAACCCGACTATAAGTTCAACCTGCATATCCGCGACAACCATGTCACCCTGCTGATGAACGCCAGCGGCGATTCGCTGCACAAGCGCGGCTACCGCCAGGGCGTGGGCATTGCGCCCATCAACGAGGTGCTTGCCGCCGGCCTGCTGCGTCTGGCAGGCTGGAAGTGCGACTGCAACTTCTACGACCCCATGTGCGGCTCGGGCACCCTGCTCATCGAGGCCGCCATGATGGCCAACAACGTGCCGGCACAGTACTACCGCGGCAACCGTTTCGGCTTCATGCGTTGGAAAGAGTTCAACCTCGGCGAGTGGAAAAGCGTCAAGGCCGAGGAAGACCGCAAGATAGGCAGTCTCGACTACGAAGGCGAGATATGGGGCAACGATATCGACCCTCAGGTTATCGAGCAGTGCGAGAAGAACCTCGAATACACCAAGCTGCACCACGATGTGATGCTGCACGTGGGCTCGTTCGAAGACCAGGAGCCTCCCGAGGGCCGCACCCTCATTGTCACCAACCCGCCCTACGGCGAGCGCATCAAGGTGGAAGACCTCAACGCCATGTACGAGAAGCTGGGCGACACCTTCAAGCGCCTCTATGGCGAGAACTGCGAGGTGTGGCTCATCACCAGCGACTTCGAGGCTATGAAACACATCGGCTTGCGCCCCTCGCGCAAGATACCGGTGCAGAATGGTTCGCTCGACTGCCGCTTCCTCAAGTTCGAACTCTACGAAGGCTCAAAGAAAGTCAAGTATCAGCAGGATGCTGAATAGCGACGAGCTGAAGCGCATTGCCCTTGAAGTTGGTTTCGATGCCTGCGGCGTGGCCCGTGCCGAAGCCCTCACCGACGAGGAATACCCGCTGCGCCGCTGGCTTGCCCGCGGGTGGCACGGCGACCTGGCCTACATGGAACGCAATGCCGACAAGCGTATGGACCCCCGCCTGTTGCTGCCGGGAGCAAGGTCTGTAATCTGTTGCGTCAGCGCCTACGGGCCGCCCGACGCAACACGCAACGATGGCGTGGCGGCATACGCGCAGCGGCGCGAATACCACGAGGTGGTGAAGAACATGCTCCATGCGCTCAGAGAACGGCTGGGGATAGACGGCAAGGTGTGCTGCGACACGGTGCCTATCAGCGACAAGCACTGGGCAGCACGCGCCGGACTGGGCTGGATTGGCCGTCACACGCTGCTTGTCACACCGCAATGGGGTTCGTGGGTGAACCTGGGCGAGATTGTCACCACCGAGATATGCGACACTTACGACAGCCCCGTGGCCAGCGGATGCTACGACTGCAACCTCTGCGTCGACGCCTGCCCAAACAAGGCTATTGCACCACTCGACACTCCAGATTCGCCATACATGATTGATGTGCGCCGCTGCACGGCATACTACACCACGCATCACCCCCAGGCCATTCCGCCCGACATCGACGCGCATGGCTACACACAGGGCTGCGACATCTGTCAGCTGGCGTGCCCTTATAATTGATTTACGGAAGGTTTCGGTACCCTGATGGGGAACCACGACCGCACAGGCTGGTCGAGCCCGAGGCCGTTCATGTAGTTGTAGGTAGCAAGGCGTAGCGCCGCACCCACGGCTTCGATGTCATAGTCGAATTGCGGCTCCCAGTCGACCTCGTTGTTGCAGAAGGGGTTTGGCTCCAATGTGGTGCGACGGGCGCCATAGCGTTCGGGGTTGAGGCCGCTGGGACTGTGGCAGGTCATGGCGTAGCGGTGCCAGAAGGCGCTCTGCACGATGCCTTCGTCGAACATGCGGCGCACCGTCTCCAGGGCGTCGACGCTCTCCTGCAGGGTCTCGGTGGGGAAGCCATACATCAGGTAGGTGTGCACCATGATGCCGGCGTCGCGCAGGTGGCGGCAGGCCTCGACGGTCTGGTGTATGGTGACTCCCTTGTCGATGAGTTTCAGCAGGCGGTCGCTGGCCACCTCCAGTCCGCCGCTGACGGCCACCATGCCGGCCTCGGCCAGCAGGTCGCACAGCTCGGCGGTGTAGGCCCGTTCGAAGCGTATGTTGCCCCAGAAGCTGACGGCCAGGCCTCGCCGCAGTATCTCCTCGGCCACCTCTTTGAGGAGCTTGGGTGGCAGCGCCTCGTCGACAAAATGGAATCCCGTGCGGCCGGTCTGCGCCACGATGCGCTCCATGTGATCGACCACCGTGGCGGCCGTGGGAGCGTGATAGTTGCCGATATAGTCGAGCGTGGTGTCGCAGAAAGCGCAGCGATGCCAGTAGCAGCCGTGAGCCATCACCATCTTGTTCCACTGGCCTTGGCTCCACAGGCGGTGCATGGGGTTGGTCATCTCGGTGAGCGAGAGGTATTTGTCGAGCGGCAGGTCGCTGAAGTCGGGACAATACTGGTCGGCATCTTTGTGCCCGTCGATGGCCACCTCGTCGCAGAACTCGTAGATGCGCCGGTCGGACAGCTGTCGCCATTCGGTATTTGGGAAGCCGCCGCCTATTTCTATTGTAGCCCTTGAGTTTGACTTAATCCACTGGCCGCAACGCAGTGCACCGTAGAGGCAGCCGGGGAAGGGCACGGTGAGGCAGACCTTGTCTAAAGTTGAAAGTTTCTCTTCCAGTATCTGCAACATCAGACGGTCGATAGGGGAGGGTGCCTGCTGCAGTTCGGCATAGAGAGGGTCGAAGGTCGGTGCGTCGTTGCTCAGGTATTCGGCATAGCGCACGAGGTCGAAGTGGGGGTCGATGTTTTCGCGGATGTGGTCGGCTATGTCCTCGATGAATAGGGTGGCCAGGTGCATGGCCTTGTCGGTTGTACCAGCCACGCCGAACGACCACTCTAGATTGTCCTCGTCGAGCTGTTCGAAGCGTCCCGCGCCTTTAGCGCGATTGCCGCCCTCCGGCGGCACCTCCGGCAGCAGGCTCCGGTTGGCTATGCGAGGGCCAAGGGTGTCGTCCTGTCCCCGCAGGAAGCGCTTCACAGGCTCTATCATGCGTGCCTGCTCCGCCAGACCTATGCTTTCCAGAAACTCCTGCGAAAGCACGCGGTCGGCCACCTCGATGCCGAGGTCCACCTGATGGCACTCGTGGCCCTGCGCCATATAGTAGCCCTTCAGGTAGGCTGTGGCAGGGTAGGGGGTGTTCAGTTGCGTCAGCGGTGGGGTGATGAGCAGTATGCGCATAATATTAAAAAAGCCCTCCGAGCCTACGGAGGGCTTTTCTATCATTTGAAATGATTATTTCTTTTTGCCTTTCTTGGTGTTGTTGGCGTTCTTGTCCTCGATGCCGAGTTTGGCCTTGATGTGGGCGGGGATGGCATCCTTGTGGACCACGATGTTCATGGTTTTGTAGCGGACGAAGGCCTTGCTGCAGAAGAAGTTGCCGCCGAACTCGCCGTTGTACTTGCCCCAGCTGTTCTTCACCATGTAGTATTCGTTGCCCATCTGGTCTTTTGCCTTGCCATAGATAAGCATGCCGTGGTCGTCGGTGGTCTCCCAGTTGTCGTAGGCCTGCTGGCGCTCCTCCTGGGTCACCCAGCGCTGCGGCGTGGGGTGCTTGGCGGCCTCGTCGGCGATGTCGCCGGCCTTCATGCCGCTCCATTTGGCCTGGTCGCTGCCGACACCGCTCTTCGGAGCCTCGGTGGCGGGCAGGACGGCGAAGCCCTTGCGGGTGTAGCGGAAGCCGGGCTCGCTGACGTCGGCGCCCCATGCCACGGTGTAGCCGTTGTCGATGGCATAGTCAAAGACCTCCATCATCTCGTCGAGCGGCAGGTTCCAGCTCAGACCCCA
>JAFXUY010000056.1 GCA_017524785.1 Bacteroidales bacterium
AAAATAAATTTGCACAGGTGAATTATTTTTTCTAAATTTGCAGCATCAAACCATCGTAGAAATGCCATTTGGTATTTGAAAATAAACCAGTTAAAACAAACAAGAATATGAAAAGATTATTTCCTTCCGTTTTTATCCTGTTCTTTATTGCAATTGGCGAATTGTTTTGTGCAAAAACCATGCAGGCACAGAGTATTATTTACGACGCTAATCCTAATTCGGAGTATTCCATAATACGTAACTACAAACGAGACGTGGATATTACCTATAACATTATTGCAGGTGAGTCTCATAGCTTTAATTATATTGACAGAAACAACATGACGGTCTACAGTGCACCTGTGGTGGGATTGTTTGCGGTTTTGGATTTCGTAATTTATAATGATACGGTTTATTTTTGTGGGAGTGGCAGTGGCAATTATGCAGTTTATGGTTATTTTGATATTAATGATGTCTTTTTCAGTTGAGGCAGTATAACATACGTCAATCTATTTATACCGACATTGTTCGATCCAAATTATAGTGTAATATCAACTCTTCAGAAATTGGATGTAATGACAACCGCATTAGGTGAGACTCACCTTTTTATGACAGGTCTGGGTTATTGCTATGATGCCAACAATTTTTATTATGGCAGTCATTACTACTATCCGGGTGCCATTGTTGATGTGCTGATAAATACATCTGGAAACGACAACGTGTGCTACTATGTAAATGAAGGGTTTGAATATTTGTATGACGATGTAACGATTTCCAACAAATATGCAATAGTTTCGGCGCACACGGTTACGAATGGAACACCCGAGAAACATGTCGTTCTGTGCTACACAAACCCTGCGGCTTTGGGGGAATGTTATTTTGCCCCATTATATTATAATCCGTCACCCTATGCTTACGTTCCCATGGGAATTGCAGACCCATCTTCATTACTGCTGCCATCCGGTGATGTCGTACATGTTACAAAACTTGAACAAGACAACTTCGCAACAGTATGCCATAAATACGACGTTTCCGGCATTAACTCTTTGACAGTATCAATATACACTGCGCCTTCGGTGTTGCCTACTGCCAGGTATGCCCTTCCTTATGAGGAATACTGCCACGAAATGGTTTATAATCCTGTTTACAAAACGCTTTATATGCTTTCTGGCGACTATAATTTTATTTATGGAGTAAAAGCGCCATTTGTTACAACCGCCAAGATATCTACGGCTGGATACAAGTGGCGTTCCATTGACAATGCCGACAACAACATGTATGAGATATTGTCCGGATACGATGACGGTACTTTCCAAAAGAAACTATGGAGGTTCGACGAATCGACTATCAATACCTGCATAACATATGGTACTAAAACAAATATTGAATTGGGCAAAGATTATATCGTATCGAGTCAAATACAATATGTAAAATACGGACAAGCGAGTCCAAGAACATTTAATCCACAATTGAATACATACAAAATCGAAATAAAATGTCCGGAATGAAAAGAATTGTTGTTTTTTGGAGCTTTCTTATGGGAGCCTGCATAACAGTCAATGCACAGTATGATACTCTGCAGACAAGTCCATATATTTATTGCTACAACTGGCCGATGACTGGTGTTGGCACATCACTGCCAACTGTTCGGGAATATTGTTGTGCCGTCGGTAACAACTGGCAAAAATGGCGGGGGCACCGTTTGCGAGAACTTGCATTGTATCAACATGCCGATTCCCCAATAAAAATTGTTGGTTTTGCATTTACAAGTGCTAATTGTTATGAATGCACTGCGAGATTAAGTTTGTACGATTCGACAATGGGAATACTGTTCAGTGACACCACATCTGGCATGACAAATTATTGGCCCGACTGGTATACAGACACGTTGGTTTATCAAATGTTTGCTCTTCCCGGAATTAGTCACAGTGAATGGCATCATGGAAACCTTGGTGACGATGTGATTGTCTTGAAGGAATACTACCTCCCTGCAAAAGAATCGATTGTGGTGAATGGGGATTTCTGGATAGGTATATCTCAGCCTCAAAGAGATGGCAATCCTGACGCAATTAATAGCCCTTATTATGTTTTTGAAGATTTTGAACCTCCATACCATATTACTGACGTTCGTTTCAGGGTTCTTGAGAATGGTGTTTGGCTTGATGACACGATGGAAGGCACGATTCCTGAGCTGTTTGTCCTCATCGAGCCCAACTGTCCGAACGTGACAGGGCTGACGGGAACGATGGACTCGCTGGGGAATGTGGATATTTCGTGGGACAGCACGGATAACCAAACGAAGTGGGTTGTGCATTTCACAGGCCCCGGGGTGATGGAGACCGACACTGTCACCTCGTGCCACAAGCACTACAGCGGCCTCTATCCCAACCAGGCCTATTCGGTGAAAGTCAACGCTCGGTGCTACCAATCGAAGTACAACATATGGTCGGGCTGGGGCGAGACGATATGGATTGGCAACACCACCGGTTCCATCGACGAGGCCGCGGCGTTCGGTTTCACCCTGAAGCCCAACCCAGCCATGGGCAAGGCATCAGTTTCGTCCGAGGGCTACGACGGTGCCGCCACGGTGAGCGTGACGACCGTCGACGGGATAGAAGTGCTGCGCCACGACAACACCACCTTGCCTCTGACCCTCGACCTCGCAGGCCTTGCCTCGGGCGTCTACATGGTGCGCGTCGGCACGGCACGGGGCACGGCAACGAAGAGGCTCGTGGTGCAGTAGGCAAAGGGCGGTTGAAAAAAACTTCCTGCATGTCGGATTTTTTGTGTACTTTTGCAGCGCATTATATATAGTCCGACACGATGGAAAACAACGATAACACGAACACTGCCAACCCCATAGTGGAGCTTGACAATGTAACTATCAACCTCGACGGCGAGCCGCTGCTGAAGGATGTCAGCCTCAAGCTCGACGAAGGCGAATTTGTGTACCTCATAGGCAAGAGCGGTGCCGGCAAGACGTCGCTGCTGCGCTCGCTGTATGCCGACATGGAGATTGAGAGCGGCGTGGCAAAGGTGTGCGGATTCGACGTGGTGAACCTGCGCCGCCGCAAGGTGCCGCAGCTGCGGAGGAAGATAGGCATTGTGTTCCAGAGCTTCCGCCTGCTCGACGACCGAAGCGTGGAGGCCAACCTAGAATTCGTGCTGCGCGCCACAGGCTGGAAGAAACGCAACGAGATAAAGAACCAGATAGAGAAGACCCTGGCCGCCGTGGGCATTGCCGACAAGGCCGGGGCCATGCCGCAGCGCCTTTCGGAAGGCGAACGCCAGAGGGTGGGCATTGCCCGCGCCCTCATCAACTCGCCGCAGCTGATACTGGCCGACGAGCCCACGGGCAACCTCGACCCCGTGACCTCGGCCGAGATTATGCAGCTGCTGGTCGACATCAACCGCCAGACACGCACCACGATGCTCATCTCGACACACGACTTCATGACGATAGAACGCTTCCCGGCACGCGTCATAGTGTGCGAAAACGGCACGGCCCACGACACAGAATGACACCCCGACGCAATAAAACGAAAGAAAAAGCGTTAAAGCGATACTAAAAAGGTAAAGAACCAAGCAAACAAACATTCAAGCAATGAAAAAGATACTGCTGATAGCGTTGAGCCTGCTGCTTGTGGCGGGCACCGTAGAAGCCCAAAGCAACAAGGCAAAAAGCAGCGGCAAGAAGAAAGACTCGCCGGTGATTACCGGAAAGCAGAAGATTCGCCAGACCGACTACCTGACGTTCGACAAGTTCACCACCTTCAGCTCGAAGAAGACCGACCTGTACTACAGTCCCTTCGACTACAGCAAGATTCCCGAGCTGACGAAGAAGCCCGTCCCGGCATGGGGCGAGATGCAGCCTGTGATGAACTACCTGGAGAAGGTGTCGCGCGCCACGATGACGATGTGCGCCATCTATGCCGTGAACCCCGACATCGAGGGCAAGGAACACGACAAGCTGGCAGCGCAAGGCCGCAAGGAGGCCCTGGAATGCCTCGACGCCTTCGCGGCATGGATGAAGAAGAAGGAATGGCGCAACAAGGTGCAGTACAAGGTGGCCGAAGTGGACTACCGCTACTTCAAAGGTGCCAACTACTATAATGAGCAGAGCAGCGACGAGATTATCCACACAGGCCTGCTGCTCTACTTCGGCAGCAAGAAGAAGGCTATCATCACCGCCGACACCACGAGCCGTACCTTCAAGGACATCAAGTTCTTCCCGCACGATGCCACCATCGTGGAGTCGTGGTACCCGATGCTCGACGAGCTTAGCGACTACCTGAAGGAGAACGACCGCAAGGGTGTGCTGCTGAGCGGCTACACCGACAACCAGGGTACCGACGAATACTGCACAGGCCTCTCGCGCCAGAGAGCCGTAGAGGTGAAGAAAGCCCTGCAGATGCGCGGCATCGACGCCACCCGCATCGAGGTGGAAGCCATGGGCAGCAACGACCCCATAGGCGACAACGAGACCTACGAAGGCCGCATAATGAACAACCGTGTCAAGATCAAGATCCAATAATAAGGATATTTACCGCCAACTATGCGAAACAGAGGGAGACAATATCCCTCTGTTTCTGCAATATTGGTGGATGGAGACGGTGTGCAAGGGCAAACGGTGGGATGTGATACTGGTCGGCGACGACGGCCGCTACAGCGGCGCCCTGCCGTTCCTCTACGGGAAGAAGCTTGGCCTTAAATACATTCTGCTGCCTCAGTTGACGCCGTGGAGCGGCCCGTGGCTGCGCGACGGTATGGACGCCCCGGGGCGCGAGGCGACCCTCGGAGCCTTGGCCTACGGCCTGCGCGAGCAGAAGGCCTTGCTCTGCATGCAACGCTTCGCGCCGGGAATCGCCGCCGGCGACTGCCAACGGTTTGCGGAATATGGCTTCGACATTACGACACGCCACACCTACCGCTTCGACCCGTTGCCCGAACCTTCGCAGCTGGAACAGCTGGCCGACCGCGGACGCCGCCGCGGTGTGGACGAGGTGCGCAAAGCCTACGAGATTGACCGAGCCGTCAAACCCGACGAGTTCGCCGGACTGCATGTTGAATACTGGGAGCGCCGCAGCGGACACGACCTGCTGAGCCATGAATTCATCAATAGGGTGTGCTCCACAGCCCTAGACCGCGGACAGGCGCTACTGTACGGCCTGCGCGACGAGAAAGGCACACTGATGGCGGCACGCTTCGTGGCATACGACAGCCACTGTGCATACGCACTGATGTCGGCCATGCGCCCCGACGCATTGCGAAACAGCATGTCGGTGCTGGTGTGGGAACAGCTGACAGACCTCTACGGGCGCACCAAAGCCTTCGACTTCGAGGGCGGCATGGACGCTGGAGTGGGCCATTTCTACAGCTCGTTCGGCTCCACAGAGACGGAGCTCTGCTGCATATACCGCTCACAGATTCCTTTCGCCAAAAGACTGCTGCACCTATGAATATCAAGCTGATAGTTGTCGCGAAGACCGATGTGCCGTATATCCAGACGGGCATAGACGAGTACGTAAGCCGCCTGAAGCACTACTGCGACTTCGAGCTGGTGACAATTCCCGCCCTCAAGGGACTTGGTAAGGCCACGGCCGACGAGGTGAAAGAAAGGGAGGGAGAAATGATACTGAAGCAACTAGCAAAGGTGGACTGCACGGTGCTGCTCGACGAACACGGCAAGGAGTACACCTCGGTAGGCTTCTCGGAATACCTTCAGAAACAGATGAACGCCGGAGTGCGCACGCTGGCTTTCGTCATCGGCGGCGCCTACGGCTTCTCGCCGGCGGTCTACGCCGCCGCACAGCACAAGATTTCGCTGTCGCAGATGACTTTCAACCACCAGATGGTGAGGCTGTTCTTCCTGGAACAGCTATATCGCGCCCACACCATCCTGCGGCACGAAAAATATCACAATGCTTAGTTAGAGTGACTTCGGCACAAAGTCGATGATGGCATACTGCTCGTCGAAGCGTATGTCGCGTAGCGTCACATGGTCGAGCAGCGAGCCCGCCTGCTGGTTCTTGCTCAAGGCCAAGAGGATACGGTTGCCGTCGAGGGGCTCTATCAGTTCTCCCCCAGGACGGTTCTTGGCCATGCCTATAGCCTGACGCACCATGAAGTCGATGCCCATACCACCGTTGTATGAGATGGTTATATTGCCGTCTGTGACATCTTCGACAGTGAGGTCGAGGCCAACGCTGGCGCTTTTGAAGAGCACGTTGACATCGTAGGACACCCGCACGGTGTGTGGGTCGCCGCCATAGAAGACCGGCAAGGCCCGGCCAGCCTTTTTCTCTATAAGTTCACTGATTTCCTGATAAGTGAGTCTGATTTCCATGTTAGTTTATTTTTGTTCGTCGGGGAGCGGCATACTGGTATTGTAGGCAAAATACTGCGTAATAGGCTCGGCATAGCTTTTGGAGACCGGTACCACCTTGTCGGTCTGGTTGAGTTCGAGCAGCAGACCCATGCCGTCCTTGCGCATCAGCTTGACATTCTCGGCATTGACCATATAGCCACGGTGACAACGCATAAGGCTGGTGCCCTTGAAATTCTTCTCAATGTTCTTCATTGAGTTGAAGAGTATAAAGGTATCCTCTTTGTCGCCATTGATATAATGAATGTTGACATAGTTGTCGGCCGACTCTATATATAATATGTTGCTGAGCTTTGTGGCAAAAGACATACGGCCGCCCTTGGCATAGAAGTTGACATTGGTGTCGGCCTGCTGCAGGGCAGGGTCCTGATGGGCAAGCTGTTGACGCACACGCATCAGCTCGTCGTGTGTTTCGTGCAGGCGCAAAATAAGATATGTGACAACCGTAGGCACCAGAAGCAGTCCTGCAAAGCCCAGCACCACAGTGCCGACGAGCGGCGTCAAATCGACCTTGCCTGCCCCACTCACAGCCCACAATACCAGCGTTATAACCGACACACATATTAGCAGTTCGGCCACAACCCATATTACCAAACCGGCAGGAGATATCTCATGTGCCCTATTTACAAAAAACAGTATCACCCTGCTCAATATCAGGGTACCATATCCGGAGATGAAACAAATGGAAACCTGGCCCAGCGGGGTAAGTCGCGACAACTGTTCGGTATAGTCGGTCAGCGAGGTCGGCTGACCGAAAACAACCAGCAAAACAGCGACCACACCGGTCAGTACCAAAAACAAGAAAATAGACTCCTTGCGAGCCAAAAAAGTGCGGATAGACCTTATGTTTATCTGTTGGTCAATGTATATATCGTTCATTTTTCACCCAAAATAACGTAATTTCACCCAAAATAACGCACATTCGCCAAGGATATTGTCATTTTTACAGATTTTAACATTTACAATCTAGTAAAAGGGCGTTTCTTTGCACCGCTTTTTAATAGAATTTAAGAATAATAACACGGGCAAACCAGCAAGCACACGACGCCCGAAAAAGAATAAAAAAGAATGAAGATACTCGGAACTGGAAGTGCCGTACCAAAACACACTGTCACCAACGACATGCTGTCGGAATACGTCGACACAAGTGACGAATGGATTACGACACGAACTGGCATCAAGTCACGCCAGATTATCACAACGGAACGATTTGAAGAAATGGCAGCCCTGGCCGGACAGCGGGCCATCGAGGCTGCAGGACTGGTACCCGACGACATTGATTTCATCATCTGCCACAACGTCTGCAATGTCTATGTAACACCCTCGTTGGCAGCACTTGTGCAGCACATCCTGGGCATCAAGGGTCCCAACTGTCCCACGATGGACCTCAACTCGGCCTGCGCCGGATTTACCTATGGCCTAGACATTTGCGACGCCTTCCTGGAAACGGGACGCGCCTCGCATATCCTCTACATCTGTGCCGAAGAGGTGACCCGCATGGTCGACTGGACCCAGCGTGAAACCTGCGTGCTATTTGGAGATGCCGCCGGAGCATTGGTGCTTGGCAAAGGCGACAACTATCTGGCCAGCAAGCTTACTTCGACCCCCATGCCCGACGTCATATACTACCGTCTTCCTTGCGAGCCCACCCCATTCGAGACCGGAGAAGGCATCGACACCCACATGGCCATGCAGCTTAAAGGCCGCGAGGTGTTCCGCATGGCAGTCACCTCGGCCCAGCGCGACATCAAAGACGTGGTGGCAAAAGCGGGCCTACAGCTGGAGGATATAGACCATTTCCTTCTGCATCAAGCCAATATGCGCATCGTAGATGCCATCAAACAGAACTTCGACTTGCCACAGGAACGCTTCCTGCACAACATAGAGCGCCGCGGCAACACCAGCTCGGCCAGTATCCCCGTGCTGCTCGACGAGAAAGTGCGCGAAGGCGTAATCAAACGCGGCGACATGATGGTATTCAACGGTTTCGGCGCCGGATTCGTCACCAGCGCCGCCGTGATGCGTTATTAATAACATTGTAACAATATATATTATAAACATGAATAGAGTATACATTACAGGCGTGGGCTGCATAACCCCACTTGGAAACGATATCGATACGCTGTGGAACAGCGTGATAAACGGAGTTTGCGGCATCGACTTCATCCAGCAGATTGACCGCGAGAACCTGCCGGTGAAAATAGCTGCCGAAGTCAAAGAGTTCAATCCCGAAGCATTCGGCATCGATAAAACGATGATCCGACACAACGACCGCTTCGCCCTCTTCGCTCTTGCCGCCGCGGCACAAGCCATGGCCGACAGCGGCCTGCGCGTCGGCGAGGACATCGACCCCACCCGTTTCGGCACTGCCATCGGAAGCGGTATCGGCGGCATCAAGACCTTCGAGCGTGAACATGCCAACAAGCTGCAAAACGGCCTGCGCCGCATCTCGCCGCTCTTCATCCCCGAGATGATCAGCAACATCGCCGGCGGCAACGTGGCCATCACCTACAACGCCCAAGGCCCCAATATCCCCGTGGTCACAGCCTGTGCCACAGGCACCCACAGCGTTGGCGAAGCCTACCGTCTCATCCATGAGGGCCGTGCCGACGCTGTCATCACCGGCGGTACCGAGGCAGCCATCTGCGAGATGGCCGTCGGCGGCTTCAATAACATGAAAGCCCTCACACAATCCGAAGACCCCATGGCCGCCTCGCTGCCCTTCGACGCACGCCGCAAAGGATTCGTGCTAGGAGAAGGCTGCGGCATCCTGGTGCTTGAGAGCGAAGCCCTTGCCAAGAAGCGCGGCGCGAAGATATACGCCGAAGTGGCGGGCTATGGCAACACCTGCGACGCCCACCACTACACCGCGCCCCACCCCGAATGCCGCGGCGGCGCCCAATCGATGCGTCTGGCATTGGAAGAGGCCGGTTTCAAGAGCGACGAACATCTGTATATCAATGCCCACGGCACCGGCACGCCCCTCAACGACAAAGGCGAGACCAAGGGCATCAAAGCAGCCCTCGGCGAGGACGGTGCCCGCAAGGCCATGATCAGCAGCACCAAGTCGATGCACGGCCACATGCTCGGCGCCACGGGTGCCGTAGAGCTCATCATCAGCGCCATGGCACTGAAACACGGCATCATTCCGCCCACCATCCACCTCGATCAGCCCGACCCCGAGTGCGACTTAGACTACACGCCGCACACCGCCCGTCAGTGGCAGGCCGACGTGGCCATCAGCAACACCTTCGGCTTCGGCGGCAACAACGCCACCGTGGCATTGCGTAGAGTATAAAACACATAAAAGCACAATACCATGAACGTACTTAATCGTGACGACATCAAGACCTTCCTGCCGCACCGCGAGCCCATGCTGCTCATCGACGACGTAGTGATGGAAGGCGAGGAAGCCATCGCCCACTACCATGTGCGCGGCGACGAATTCTTCCTGCAAGGCCACTTCCCCGGCAACCCTGTGGTTCCCGGCGTGATACAATGCGAAATCATGGCGCAGGCCTCGTGCATTCTGGTGCGCGACGAACTGATTGGCCGCACACCGCTCTACAGCGGCATCAACAACGTGCGCTTCCGCCAGCCCGTAAAACCCGGCGACGTCATGGAGCTTCGCGCCCACATCACTAGCCGCCGCGGCATGATTTTCTTCGTAGATGCCAAGGCATACGTCAACGGCAAAGTGTGCTGCCAAGGAGAATTAACATTTGCACTAATCGATAATCCCGTAAAACAATGAAACTTTTAGAGAACAAGATAGCCCTCGTCACCGGTGCCTCGCGCGGCATCGGCAAACGCACCGCCCAACTCTTCGCCGAGCACGGTGCCACCGTGATATTCACCGACCTGCAGGAGAACGACGCTAGCCGCGAGCTGCTCGCCGAGCTGCAGCAGATGAGCCCCAAGAGCACCTTCATAGCCAGCAATGCCGCCGACTACGACCAGACCATGGCCGTCGCCGAACAGGTGCAGAAAGAATACGGCCGCCTCGATGCCCTCGTCAACAATGCCGGCATCACCCGCGACGGCTTGCTGCTGCGCATGAGCCCCAAAGACTGGGACCTCGTGCTCGAGGTCAACCTCCGCTCGGTGTTCAACTACTGCAAGGCCTTTGCACCCATGATGCTTAAGCAGCGCTCGGGCTCCATCATCAACACCTCGTCGGTGGTGGGCGTCAACGGCAATGCCGGCCAGTGCAACTACTCGGCCTCCAAGTCGGGCATCATCGGCTTCAGCAAGAGCCTTGCCAAAGAACTTGGCTCGCGCGGCATCCGCTGCAACGCCATAGCCCCCGGCCTCATCGAGTCGGCCATGACCCAGGCCATGCCCAAGGAAGCCCACGACAAATGGCTCGCCGAGATACCGCTGCGCCGCGGCGGCACCGACCTCGACATCGCACGTACCTCGCTGTTCCTCGCCAGCGACCTCTCCGAGTACATCACCGGCCAGGTCAT
>JAFXUY010000057.1 GCA_017524785.1 Bacteroidales bacterium
AAAATAAATTTGCACAGGTGAATTATTTTTTCTAAATTTGCAGCATCAAACCATCGTAGAAATGCCATTTGGTATTTGAAAATAAACCAGTTAAAACAAACAAGAATATGAAAAGATTATTTCCTTCCGTTTTTATCCTGTGCTTTATTGCAATCAACGGCCTGTTTTGTGCGGAATCAGGGCATGCACAGAGTATATGAGCTGGAAGACTCTCAGATGCAAAAAATAAATAGGATCTCTTCACTTCCTTCTTCTCTAATTCCCGAAGTGTTTAATCATAAAATGAAAATAAAATGCGAATAATACGACTTCTTTCACTTTTGATTGTTTTTTTCTGTATTGGCGGTGTATCCCATGCGCAATCTTACGACACCATTCTGAAATGGCCCTACCTGCACTACTACAACTGGCCAGGAATATTTGACTATTCCGATTCGGTGCAGTGTTCTGTTTTTGAATATTCTTGCAATTATGGGAGGGATTATACCAGGTGGGAAGGCCACGCCCTAAAGGAATATGCTGTGTACCAGCACGCAGATATTCCTCTCAAAGTGACTGGAATTGCCTTTAACGATTGTGGATATGATCATTATGTTGTATTGAGTTTATATGATTCTGCCATGAATGTGATTGCCCGCGATACTACAAGAGGGATGCCGGGATACTGGCCTGTTATTTTTACAGATACAACAACATACAAAATACTTAAGGTTCCCAGATTGGACCATAGTGGCATTGACCAGCATGAGATATTGCCGGATGAGGAAATGTTTTTGAAAATGAAACGTTTCTCGACAAAAAACACAATTGAGCTCACGGGTGACTTTTGGATAGGCACCTCTGTATATAATCCAGATAATCAAACCATTCATATTGAGTCAACAACTTTCTTTTGGGAAAACCATGAACCGCCATACCATATCACCAATGTACGCTATAAGGTGCTTGAAGGCGAAACGTGGTTGGAGGACACAATGTCTGGGTCTATTCCGGAGCTATTTGTAATCGTCGAGCCCAATTGCCCAAATGTTACAGGGCTGACGGGGACGATGGACTCGCTGGGGAATGTGGATATATCGTGGGACAGCCTGGATGACCAGACGAAATGGGTGGTGCATTTCACAGGCCCCGGGGTGATGGAGACCGACACCGTCACCTCGTGCCACAAGCACTACAGCGGTCTCTATCCCAACCAGGCCTATTCGGTGAAAGTCAACGCCCAATGCTACCAATCGAAGTACAACATATGGTCGGGCTGGGGCGAGACGATATGGATTGGCAACACCACCGGTTCCATCGACGAGGCCGCGGCGTTTGGTTTCACCCTGAAGCCCAACCCAGCCATGGGCAAGGCAACAGTTTCGTCCGAGGGCTACGACGGTGCCGCCACGGTGAGCGTGACGACCGTCGACGGGATAGAAGTGCTGCGCCACGACAACACCACCTTGCCTCTGACCCTCGACCTCGCAGGCCTTGCCTCGGGCATCTATCTGGTGCGCGTAAGCACGGCGACGGGCACGGCGACGAAGAAGCTCGTGGTGCAATAGTGTTTTTCGCGGCGGCACAATAAAAAAGGCTTTCCTGCGTTAGTGGGGAAGAATGGAAAAAAACACCTTTAATAGTTTCAGCATCACGGTGCAAGGACGGCTGGTGGAATTCAGCCGGCCGGCGGTGATGGGCATACTCAATGTCACCGACGACTCGTTCTACGACGGCGGCCGCTACCGCGAGCCCGAAGCCATGCTGGCACAGGCCCGCAAACTGCTGGCCGACGGTGCTGACATCATCGACATCGGCGCCTCGTCGTCGCGCCCCGGAGCCACCCTCATACCGCAGGACGAGGAGGCACGCCGCCTGACGGAGGCCGTAGGGCTGCTGCGCCGCGAGATGCCCGACTGCATCATCTCAGTCGACACCTGCTTCGCCGCTCCCGCACGTGCCGCCATCGAGGCTGGCGCCGACATCATAAACGACATCGGCGGCGGCGAGCTGGACTGCGACCGCAAGGGAGCAAACGATGCACAAGGCGGCGTTTCCAAGATGTTCGCCACCGTGGCCGAGCTGCAGGTGCCATATATAATGATGCACGGCGGCCGCGAGCATGTGAACCACGAGCCTTACATGGAGGACGACCGACTGATAGACAGCATGGTACAGTTCTTCTCCCGGCGGCTCGACACTCTCTACCGCCTTGGCGTCAAGGACGTGTGGATCGACCCGGGCTTCGGCTTCGGCAAGACAGTGGAGCAGAACCACATGCTGCTCGACCGCCTCGACGAGCTGACCACCCTCTTCCGCGAGCCTCTGCTGGCAGCCTTGAGTCGCAAGAGCATGATCTACCGTCCGCTGGGCATAACCCCCGACGAGGCCCTCGACGGCACCATAGCCCTCGACGCCATAGCCCTCGACCGTGGCGCCCGCATTGTCCGCGTCCACGACGTAAAGCCTGCCGTCCAAACCATCAATCTGCTTGGGTTGGTTAAAGATTAATTTCAATTTTAAACTTTCAATTTTCAACTTACAATGATACCACTGGAAATACTCGGATTGCCTGCCCTGCGCATAGTCGACATCTTCGACATCCTCATTGTGGCGGCGCTGTTCTTCTACATCTACCGCATGGCGCGCGGCACCAACGTGATGCTCATCTTCTGGGCACTGCTCATATTGCTCATAGTGTGGCGTGTGGCCAACGCCTTGGGAATGCGGCTGCTCGGCGCGCTGCTCGGTGCCGTGGCAGGCGTGGGTCTCATTGCCCTTGTCGTCATATTCCAACCCGAGATTCGCAAGTTCCTGCTTTTCCTCGGCACCAAGACACAGCTCAACGAATCGCTGTGGAAGAGAATCCAGTTCTGGCGCCGCAACATACAGAACACCAGCAACGTGAGCTACGAAGCCTACGTCAACGCCTGCATGCACATGTCGCAGAGCAAGACCGGCGCCCTGATAGTCTTCAAGCGCAGCAACGAGGTGGAGGAACTCATCGACACCGGCGAGCGCATCGACGCACTGGCCTCAAGCGCGCTGATAGAGGCCCTGTTCTTCAAGAACTCGCCCCTGCACGACGGCGCCGTCATCGCCCACGGCAACAAGCTGCTGGCAGCACGCTGCATACTGCCCGTCACCTCGCGCCTCGACATCGACCCCAACCTAGGCCTGCGCCACCGCAGCGCCATCGGCGTCACCGAACAGCTCGACGTGCTGAGCGTCATCGTCAGCGAGGAGACCGGCGCCATCAGCTACGCCATCGGCGGCACCATCCACCACGACATCAGCCCCGTAGAGCTCCGCCAAGCCCTCGAGAAATACGAGTGCTGACAATGGTTAATGCGTTAATGGTTAAATATTAATAGGTAAATGAAAAAAGTCCTACTTGCAATAGTCCTCATCCTGTGCGTCATAGCCACCGGCAACGCGCAGACCATCCGCAACACCAGCAATTCGGCCATTGCCACCATCGACGAGAAAGGCGTTGTACGCAACGACGGCAACTCCTTCGTGGCTAAAATTGAAAGCAACGGCGTGATCCGCGACCGCAACAACAGTTACCTCGGCAAAATAGAGAGCGATGGCAGGATAAGAGACAGAAACAACTCCTGCCTCGGGAAGATAGAAAGCGACGGCAAAGTACGCGACTGCAACAATCACCTGCTTGGCAAGGTTGAAAGCGACGGCACCGTAAGGGACAGCAACAACCACACCCTCGGCACCGCCAAAGGAGTGCCGCAACAGTACGCTGTACTGTTCTTCTTCTTCAAAATCTTCTAACGGTTTGGAGAAGCGCCCCATTTCTTGTTTTACATATATTATTTATTGAGAAACGATAATTTTTTTTCGTTTTTCGTAAAATTTTTCTTGTATGTTAGAAAAAAGTTGTATCTTTGCCGTCGATAAGAGTAGATAAAACGATGGCAAAGAAAGCTACAATAACACGAATAAGAACACTTTACGCTATTTTCATAGGCGTGATTGCATTGTGCATAGCGCTCTTTTTCCTCAATGTTTTCACCTCGGCCGACCCCATCGAGGTGGCCAACCTGGGCGAAAACAAGAGCGACTACGGCATGCTTATCACCGACCTGCAGAGCGGACCGAAGCTCTACCAGCAGAACTTCGACGTCGACGGCCTGCCCGAAGGCCTCAGCGCCAACGCCAAGGTGAGCCGCTACGACATAGGCATCGTCGCCGACGACATGGAGGCCCTGCCAACCGGCAAGGCAGCCTGGTGCATGTGGCTGCAGATTGTCTGCGTGCTCGCCGGAACGGCAATGACGGTGCTCGTGGTAATGGCCCTTATATCATTTTATATATATACGCGCCGCGGCAAGATATTCCCCAAAAAGAACATCACCTGGCTCACCTGGGCCGGTGTGCTTATGATCCTCATGTCGCTGGGCATGGACATAGGCACCTACCTGGAGCGCAGCATTGCCTTCGACCTGCTACAGCAGAGCCAGTGGGCTCCCGCAGCAAAGGTGTCGATACACATCACCCGCATACTCTTCGGCCTGACAATAATCTTCATGGCCGAGATATTCAAGATTGGGCGCGACATACAGGAAGAACAGGAACTGACTATTTGAGTTAAGAATTAAGAATTAAGAGTTACGGGAATGATTGTAGTTAACCTGGATATGATGATGGCCAAGCGGAAGATATCGCTGGGCGAACTGGCGGAGAAGGTGGACATCACGCCAGCGAACCTCTCCATCTTCAAGACCGGCAAAGCCCGCGCCGTGCGCTTCAGCACCCTCGAGCGCCTGTGCCAGGTGCTCGACTGCCAGCCTGCCGACCTGCTGGAATACAGGGAGGATTAGAAGGTTAGAGGTAAGAGTTTTGAGTTTAGAGTTTAGATTTGAAACAATAAACAATACAAATAACAAACATTTTAAAACATCACAACAATGAAGAAATCATTTTGGATTCTGCTGATTGCCGTCGTCATGGGCGGTACAGCATTCGCCCAGCTTGGCGGCGAGAAACCAGCCAAGAAGAGCGACCTGACAGAGAATGTGCCCCTCGACAAGAAGGTGCGCTATGGTAAGCTCGACAACGGCTTCACCTACTACGTCCGTGCCAACAAGAAGCCGGAGAACATGATCCAGTTCCGCCTGGTCAGCAACGCCGGTTCCATCATGGAGCGCGACGACCAGCAGGGCCTCGCCCACTTCTGTGAGCACATGGCCTTCAACGGCATCAAGGGCTATCCCCACAACACCATGATCCAGAAACTTCAGGAGCACGGTGTGGAGTTCGGCCGCGACATCAACGCCTACACCAGCTTCGACCAGACGGTGTACTACGTGAACATGCCCGCCGACGATGCCGAGATGGTTAAGATGGGCATCGAGATCCTCGACGGCTGGGCCGGCAACATCCTCTTCGACCAGAAAGAGATTGAAAGCGAGCGCG
>JAFXUY010000058.1 GCA_017524785.1 Bacteroidales bacterium
CATTTTCAATGGCTTGTCATGCCCCGGTTCACCCCTGGGTACCGGGGCGACGGGAACGGAAAAAAATCGTCATGGGCAAAATAATTTTTGTCGGTTCAATTATTTTGCGTAATTTTGCAAATTATTTTAAACATCAATTTATTATGTGTGGAATAGTAGGATACATCGGTGAGCAGCAGGCTTACCCCATTCTGATAAAGGGTCTTCATCGACTGGAATACCGCGGCTACGACTCGGCCGGCGTAAGTATGATCAATGCCAAGGGCGACCTTAACATATACAAGGCCACCGGCAAGGTGGCGGCGTTGGAAGACAAGTGTGCCAGCGAGGACATCACCGGCAGCATCGGCATCGCCCACACCCGCTGGGCAACACACGGCGAGCCCAACACCGTCAACGCGCATCCACACCTTTCGCAGAGCGGCAACCTCTCGCTGGTGCACAACGGCATCATCGAGAACTACAAGACCCTGCGTGCCATGCTGGAGAAGAAGGGCTACAAATTCTGCTCCGAGACCGACACCGAAGTGCTGGTGCAGTTTATCGAATTCACACAGAAAAGCGAGAAATGCGATCTCTTCACCGCCGTGCAGCGCGCACTGAAGAGCGTCATTGGCGCCTATGCCATAGCCATCCTGCAGAAAGACCACCCCGACCAGCTGGTGTGCGCCCGCAAGGGTTCGCCGCTGGTGATAGGCGTCGGCACCGACGCACGCGGCAAGAAGGAGTTCTACCTGGGCAGCGACGCCACCCCGATAGTGGAATACACCAAGCAAGTGATATACCTCAAGGACGAGGAGATTGCATATATGGATCGCAGCGGCAAGATTGACATCGTGAACCTTGCCAACGTGCACCAGACTCCCGAGATGCACACGCTGAGCCTGAGCCTCGACGAGCTGGAGAAAGGCGGCTTCCCGCACTTCATGCTCAAGGAAATATGGGAACAGCCCAACGCCCTGCGCACCTGCATCAAAGGGCGCCTGCACCCCAGGCGTAAAGAGGTGACCCTCAGCGGCATCATCGACCACAAGGACAAGTTCATCAACGCCCGCCGCATCATCATCTGCGCTTGCGGCACCAGCTGGCACTCGGCCCTCATAGGCAAATACTTCATCGAAGAGGCGGCCCAGATACCCGTCGAAGTCGAATATGCCTCGGAGTTCCGCTACCGCAACCCTGTCATCTATCCCGACGATGTGGTTATAGCAGTGAGCCAGAGCGGCGAGACTGCCGACACATTGGCCGCTATCCAGCTGGCCGAGCAGAAGGGTGCCTTCCTCTATGGCATCTGCAACGTTATCGGCAGCAGCATAGCCCGCGCCACCCATAGCGGCACCTACCTGCACGTAGGCCCCGAAATCGGCGTGGCATCGACCAAAGCCTTCACCGGACAGGTGATAACACTCTGCCTGCTGGGCTTGGCCATAGCCAAGGAGAAGCACACCCTGAGCGACGAAATGTACCACATGCTGGTCGACGAACTCTACAAGATTCCCGACAAGATGCAGTGGACGCTTGAGAACAACAAGAACATCGACCAGTTTGCCCAGATGTTCACCTACTGCCGCAACTTCATCTTCCTGGGCCGTGGCTACAACTACCCGGTGGCACTGGAAGGCGCCCTGAAGCTGAAAGAAATATCCTACCTGCACGCCGAAGGCTATCCCGCCGCCGAGATGAAGCACGGCCCCATAGCCCTGGTCGACGAGGAGATGCCCGTTGTCTTCATTGCCCCCAAACGCGGCATGTACGACAAGATAGTGAGCAACATACAGGAAATCAAGAGCCGCAAGGGCAAAATAATAAGCGTTGTGACCGAAGGCGACACAACGGTGAAGAACATGAGCGACTACGTGTTCACCATCCCCGACACACGCGACTGCTTCGTGCCTCTGCTGGCCGTCATTCCGCTGCAGCTGCTGGCCTACTATATAGCCACCGCCAAGGGTCGCAACGTCGACCAGCCGCGCAACCTGGCCAAATCTGTCACCGTGGAATAAAAGAATCGACACACAATGTTTACAGGAATCGTTGAGACGACCGCCCGTGTGGTCAAGATAGAGAAAGAGAACACCAACTACCACTTCACGCTTGAAGTGCCCTTTGGCGACGAGCTGGCCATCGACCAGAGCATGGCCCACGACGGCTGTTGCCTGACGGTGGTGAAGGTAGACAAAGAGAAGAAACAATACGTGGTCACCGCCATGGACGAGACGATGCTGAAGACCAACCTCGGCACCTGGCAGGTGGGCACCGAGGTGAACGTGGAGCGCTCGATGCGCATGGACGGCCGCTTCGACGGCCACATCGTGCAGGGCCACGTTGACCAGACGGCCACCTGCACCAAGGTGGTGGACGACAACGGCAGCTGGCGTTTCTACTTCAGCTACGATGCCACAAACGCCCCCAGCATCACCGTTCCCAAGGGAAGCATCAGCATCAATGGCGTCAGCCTAACAGTGGTCGACAGCGAGCCCGGCATGTTCAGCGTTGCAATTATTCCCTACACCTACAAGGTGACCAACTTCCACAACTTCAAGCCCGGCACGGTGGTAAACATCGAATTCGATGTCTTTGGCAAATATGTGCAACGCCTGCTGGAGCAATACATGAAAGCAAACGCCTGATTGCATGGATGTATAATCGTGCAATCATACTCGATTTTGACGGCACGCTGGCCGACACCCAGCCGCTTATCGTCAACACTATGCAGCGCACCATCGGTGCGCTGCATCTGCCTTCGCGCACCGATGCCGAATGCCAGGCAATGATAGGCCTGCCGTTGAAGGAGTGCTTCACCACTCTGCTGCCTATCGACGATGCCATGGGCGAACGCTGCGCAGAGCTGTATCGCCGCATCTTCGACGAGGAGAACCACCCCGGCGTGGTCACCCTCTTTCCCCATGTGCTCGAGACGCTGGCGGCACTCCACGACCGCGGACAGCAATTGGCAATCTGCAGCAGCCGTGGACGGCCCACACTCGACGGCTTTGTAAAGACATTCCATCTGGAAGAATATATAGGAGTGATTGTGAGCGCCAACGACGTGCAGCACGCCAAGCCCAATCCAGAGCCTGTGCTGAAGATACTATCCACACTGGACATAAAGCCCTCGGAAGCCATTGTCGTTGGCGACACCACGTTCGACATCCTGATGGGCCGCGACGCCGGATGCCGCTCATGCGGTGTAACCTACGGCAACCAATCGGCCGACGCACTACGTTCGGCCGGTGCCACCTACATCATCGACGACTTCGCCGAACTCGCCAACATCATCGACTAAACAACTGTTTTTTTTCGCGCGCACGCAGCGTATTTAGAAATTTTTCGTATCTTTGCAGACAGAAAAGCACACCAATTATGCATAAGAATCTGTACAACAGGATAAAAACATTGGTATTAATGTTTCTATGCTTTGTAGCGTCCTCGCCCATAGCGGCGCAAAACATCACCGTTGCAAGCGCTCAAGGTCAGAACATCAACTCCTTTGTGCAGAGTAATCTCGTGGGAGGTGGTGTATTGGTGTATAATGTCAAGTTCAACAATGCAACCGGCAATATAACCACTCCCCAGATAGGCACCTTCAACGCCAACGGCTACACGCTGTTACGCATGACCGACGGTGTGTTAATGACCACTGGAAACATAAACGTTGCCCCCGGCCCAAACAACAGCGGCAGCCAGTCGCAGAGTGTGACGGGCTACTATTCCGACCAACAGATGAGCAGCGTGGCTTCGGGTACTATCAACGGCTGTTCTACGCTCGACTTCGACTTCGTCAGCATTTCACCATTCATCACGGTGAACTACTGCTTCGGATCAGAGGAGTATCCCGAATATGTATGCTCCAACTTCAACGACGTGTTTGCTTTCTTCATCACAGGCCCGGACCCTGTAACAAACCAGACACGCACATGGAACATGGCCAAAATTCCAGGCACAGCCACCGCCGCCAACCCCGACGGCATTGCCGTGGCCGTGAATTCGGTGAACCAAGGGGTAGCCCCCTCTTCAAGCGGCACCAACTGCTACTACAACTACTCGCAATACTATGTAATCAACCACCAGCCCGGAGCCAACGGCGGCCCCAACAACGCCCAGGGTGTGCAGTACGACGGCTTCACACAGAAACTGTCGGCAAGCGCCAACGTGGTGCCCTGCGAGCAGTATCACATGCACATCTCTATCTGCAACGTAGGCGACAACAGCTACGACAGCGGCGTGTTTCTAGAAATGAACAGTTTCAACAGTCCATCGGCACGCATCAACCTGTCGAACGACGGTGTGGACACCGTGGTCAACGGCACCACAAAGATAATGCCTCTGAGCGTGGCCGACAACGAATATTACAGCTACGGCCTTACCGACATCTCGTTCGGCGGAACGGCAGTGAATGGCGAAGACTACTACTGCATCGACTCGGGTGGTGACACATTGAGCATCTTCAACCATGTGGTAAATATAAGCAACCCCGGACACCATTTGAAAATCTACGTGCCCTATCGATATAACTTCACAGAGCCCAAGACCATCGAACTGGCGATGGTGACCTCGCTGTGCCAGAGCCATCCTGAGATGAACACCCGCGACACCCTCAGGCTTATCATTGTAGGCGAAGACATGGTGCGCCTGCGCGACACCGTGATACGCTGCGAAGACACCTGCCGCGAAGTGGCCGTGGAGGTGGAATATGCCACACGCCCGCTGACCTTCCGCTGGGTTCCGCAGACGGGCATCGACTTCCCCACCCGCCAACGCTCGTCGGCCTGTATCTACACCACCTCGCAATACCATGTCATAGCCACCGACGACCTAGGACACCGCGACACAGCCACCGTGGACATTATCATTGAGAACGAGGGTGACGACCCCGGTGACGATCCCGGCCAAGAAGGCATCAACAACAACGACAACAACGCTTTAAGAATATATCCCAACCCCGCCGACGAACACCTGACAATAGAAGCCTCTGGCCTGAAACGGGCCGAGCTCTATTCTGCCAATGGACAGCTTGTGCTGGCCGCCGACGGCAACGACCGTCTGACGCTGGACACATCGAAACTTGCCGCAGGAATATACACTCTGCGGGCATTCACCGCATCGGGCCAATATTCACGTAAGCTAATCACCGCAGAAAATCAATACTCACGCACGGTAATCATCGAATAATAAACAACAAACACAATACAACATGAAAAAAACAGCAAGAATCATTTGCTTTGTGGCTGTACTGCTCATGATGGGCGGCAGCACCATGGCACAAAAGTACGAGTACAAGACCTTCGACAACGATCCTCTTGGCGTGCGAGAGTACACGCTGGGCAACGGCCTCAAGGTGTTCATGAGCGTCTATAAGGATGCCCCACGCATCCAGACCTACATCGCCGTGCGCGCAGGCTCGAAGAACGACCCCCACGAGACCACCGGACTGGCCCACTATCTGGAGCACATGCTCTTCAAGGGCAGCCACCAGCTGGGCACCACCGACTGGGAGCGCGAGAAAGTGGAACTGCAAAAGATTGAAGACCTCTACGAGGTGTATCGCAAGACCACCAACGAGGCTGCACGCGCAGCCATCTACCACCAGATTGACTCCATCAGCTACGTGGCCTCGACCATCGCCATTGCCAACGAGTATGACAAGAGCATGACTGCCATCGGCAGCGAGGGCACCAATGCCTTCACCAGCAACGACTACACCATGTATGTGGAGAACATCCCGGCCAACCAGTTGGAGACTTGGGCCAAGGTTGAGGGCGACCGCTTCCCGAACCTGGTGCTGCGCCTGTTCCACACTGAGCTGGAAGCCGTCTACGAGGAAAAGAACATCGGCATGGCCCAGGACAACCGCCGCGTCAACGAGACGATGATGGCGGCCCTGTTCCCCCACCACCCCTACGGCCAGCAGACCACCATCGGCACCATCGAGCACCTGAAGAACCCCTCGATGAAGAACATCCGCGAGTACCACGCCGCCTACTACGTGCCCAACAACATGTGCATAGCAATGGCCGGCGACTTCAACCCCGACGAGGCCATCAAGATCATCGACAAGTACTTTGGCAGCTGGAAGCCTGGCACGGTGC
>JAFXUY010000004.1 GCA_017524785.1 Bacteroidales bacterium
CCATGCAGCCGGTCTGCGTGAAGACGGCGGGGATGTGGAGCTCGTCGGCCTTCTGCATCATGTGTTCCATAACCTGCTTGGCACCGGCGGCGATACCGCAAGTGGCCATGGCAACCTTGATTTGGACAAGCGCATCGGGATTCTCAGCCTTCTCACGGATGTCGAGGTTCGACTGGAGTTTCTCGCGCATGGCCTTCAGGTCAGCTAAAGATTTTACTTTTGTCATAGATGTGACTTTTTAGGATTAATATTATTTGTTTATTATTAATAATCAATTACATATACGGACAATACACCCCTATATGACTTGGCAAATATACAAAATAAAAACGACATACCAAACACTTTTTTTCATTTTTCTCACCATTTCTGGTGACCACCCGTTACACGAACGGGTGCAAAGTGCTTGGTATGTCGTGGAGGAACGGCCACAGAGGCCTGTTATTCACTATAGTTGTGGTCGATCACGATGCTCAGCTTCACGTCGGGCATCAGGGGTTGCAATTCGGCGACGAGGCGTTCGCAGAAAGCCTGTTCGTCGTGCACCGAGAGTTCGGGGACGACATCGACCGAAACCAAATTCTCGTCCTCGTCGTAAAAGAATCCGTGCACCTGCTCGATATCATCGTGCTGCCCGAGGGTCTGCAGGACTATGCTCTGCAGGTCGGCATGCTTGTTGTTGCCGGTGGCTATGGCGTAAATGCCCACCGTCATTACGATGTCGTAACGGGCGAACATCTGCTCCGTAATGTGTCGCGTGAGGAGATGTATGCGATGGGCATCCATCGTGTCGTCGACGCTGATATGCAGCGAGCCTATCATCACATCGGGTCCGTAATTATGCAGGATAACGTCGTTGACGCCATGCACGCCGTCGAACCCCATAATCTCGCGCTTGATGGCGTGCACCAGTTCGGGCGACACACGTGCACCCAGCAGCTCGTTGACAGGCGATGCCAGCATCTCGACACCGGCCTTAATTATGACCACGGAAATCAGCGCTCCAAGCACGCCGTCGATAGAGACATTCCATATCAGCATGATGATTGCCGAGAAAAGCGTGGTGAAAGTAATCAAGGCATCGAAGACGGCGTCGGACCCCGAGGCTATCAGGGCATCGCTTTTAAGCCGTTCGCCCTGCTTCTTCACATATTGGCCCAACAGCAGTTTCACCACGACAGCCACGATGATGACCACAAACGTCAGCCTGGTGTATTCAGGCTGGGTAGGTTCGATAATCTTCTTCACCGACTCGATCAGCGAGGTGACACCCGCCGACAGCACAATGACAGCGATGATTATGGCGCTGAAATACTCGATGCGGCCGAATCCGAACGGGTGTTTGCGGTCGGCCGGGCGTGCCGACAGCTTGGTGCCCACGATAGTGATGACGCTCGACAGAGCGTCGCTCAGGTTATTCACCGCGTCCATCACTATGGCTATCGAGTTGGCCAGCAGGCCCACGGCAGCCTTGAAAGCCGCCAGCAGCACGTTGGCGGCAATACCGATATAGCTCGTGCGGATAATCCGCTTTGAGCGGTCGTTGTCACTTCTCATAAGAACCTCCTGTGCAAGTAGTTGTTAAACTTCAATCTCGCCACTTATACGGTCGTCGCCCCACACAGAGTACATATTCGAGCGGCCTTCGTGGAGGGTCATCTTGCCCTTGGCCTCGAGGTGCAGGCGATAGAAGACGCACTGGTCGAGCCGTGCCCTGTCGCACACCACGTCGGTGGCGAAAGCCTCGCAGGTAGGGGCACCGCACACGCCGCAATCTATCTGTGGCAAGTGGCCTTTCATCTTCTCTATCTTCTCCATCTTCTCGAGGGCCTTGCCAATGTCGCTGTCGAGCACCATCATCGAGCGTGGCTGCACCTCGTCGACGCGGGCGTGCTCTATCAGGAACTCGCGGTATTTCTCCATCTCGCGGTCGCGCGGCATCTCGCCGTTGCGCTCGCGTTCGGCGGCCTTGCGGGCACGGGCATACATGCGTTCGCCGCAGAGGAAGCGGTTGTCGCACGAGAGCAGGGCGCCGGCGCAGCTCTGGTCGCAGGCCCTCAGCTCGAGGAATTCCACGCCCTCCACCTCGTCGTTCTCCAGCTTGTCGAGGAAGTCCATCACGTTCTGGATGCCGTCGATAGAATAGCTGCGCTTGGCGGGGCATATGCGGCGCTCGCCGTTGGTGAGGGTGCTGAGGATGGCATCGGCCGAGAGGCGCTGGCGGGTCAGCGGCTTGTATTGGTGGTCCTTGCCGTTGTCCTTCATGCGTTTGTAGACACGGTTGAAGAGCGAGTTCATGTTGATGACACCGTCGATGACGCTCTTCTCCTCGCCCACGGGGGCCTTGACGGCGGCCACCTTGGCGGCGCAGGGGGTAATATAGAAGAGGCCTATCTCCTCGCGCGGTATGCCGCGGCTTACCAGCTCTTCGATGGCATACAGGGCGCTGAGGTCGAGCGGCACCTTGATGGGCAGCACATTCTCGGCCAGCGAGGGATACTTGATTTGTATGAGGCGCACGATGGCCGGGCAGAACGACGATATGAGGGGCCTGATGTCGGGGTGCTCCTTGGCGTAGCGCTCCTTGGCGTCGCGGTAGATCATGGCGGCGCTCTCCACCTCCATCACATGGGCGAAGCCAAGCTCATAGAGGGTGGCGTAGACCTTCGACACGCTGACATCGTCGGGGAACTGGCCCATGAACACGGCGGGCAGCAGGGCCACGGAGTGGGGATACTGGCGGAAAGCCTCGAAGTCGTCGTCCTTGATGGCCACAGCCTCGACGGGGCACACCTCGTAGCACTTGCCGCAGTCGACGCAGCGGTGTTCCTGTATGGAGGCCTTGCCACCGAAGATGCGTATTGCCTCGGTGGGGCAAATCTTCATGCAGCGCGAGCAACCTATGCAGCGCTCCTCGTCAATCTGTAATGCGTGGTAAAACATTTTTTCAGTTGTGAGTTATGAGTTATGAGTTATGAGTTAAAAGCTGCCACACCCGGAAAACTCTTAACTCTTAATTCTTAACTCTTAATTGAAGTTGACTTCCATCTCGACGGTGGTGCCTACGCCCACCTCGCTGGTGACGTTCATCTTGTCGACATTCTTCTGCATGTTGGGCAGGCCCATGCCGGCGCCGAAGCCCATGTCGCGCACCTCGGGGCGTGCGGTGCTGTAGCCTTCCTGCATGGCCAGCGCTATGTCGGGTATGCCGGGGCCCTTGTCGGCCACCACCATGTGTATCTTGTCGGCGTCGATGTCGACAATCACCTTGCCGCCGTAGGCGTGGGCGATGGCGTTCACCTCGGCCTCGTAGAGGGCCACGACGACACGCTTCACCACCTGCGGGTTGACGTTGAGCTGCTTCAAGGTCTTCTTCACCGAGCTCGAAGCCTTGCCGGCGTTCACAAAGTCGCCTTCTATAACTGTGTATTCCTGATGCATATAATTCTTAGTTTTAAGTTTTTAGTTTTAAGCTTTAAGTGGCTGACGCATCGAAGCATTGCGCAAGCACTTAAAACTCACAGCTCGCAGCTTAACACTAATAAAGTGGTTTCATGCCGGCACCGTAGAGGATGCCGCAGGTCTTGAACATCGAATAGGGGGTGCAGATGAGGATCATGTCGTTCTCGTCGGCCAGCTCCACCATGTCCTCGGTGGGACGCTTGCCGCGCACGAAGATGACCACCTCGAGGTTGGCCATGTCGCAGGTGCGTATGGTCTGCACGTTGCACAGGCCGGTGACCAGCACCGGCGTGTCCTTGAGGGTGAGCACGTCGCTCATGAGGTCGGAAGCGAAGCAATACTCCTCTTCCCTATCCAGCTTGTCGGCACCAAGCCCCACGGTGGCGCCGAGTTTGTCAACGATTTCCTTTAAAGTCATAATATTTTAAGATGTTGTTTATAGTTTACTTTTGAGAGTGCAAAGTTACGAATAATTTTCCATCCACACAAAAAAAAATGCAACCCCGTGATGGAATTGCACTTACCAAACCAGTAGCCACCCCGGTAGTCGCACTGTGTTGTCGGCACCGACATCGACATAATAGCAAGGAAAGAAAACCTCTTCATAATAAAATATTGTTTTTACCTTATTAAACTCCACCAACCGCCTGGAAAAGACACCGAAAAAACAACTTAAAATCATTTGACAACGTAGCATCGGCAAGGGTCAAGACGGGGTGAAACAGGGGGTGACCAGGTATTAGCACCATATAAAAGGCAATTCAAAAAGTAATAAAAAACCTATTATCTCCTACTGAAGAAACAGATGATAAGGCGATGACAAGGAGATGAGTAGGAGTTGAGTAAGAGAGGGTAGCCAGTCATGGCTGATTTATAGGGGGTTAGAGGTGGGCGTTTTTTAGGCTTTTTTGAACCTTCTTCCAGTTTTTGATGCATTTTTCGAAACATGCCGTAACACACTGTATTACAACAAACTGACCTCAATGCACAATAATTCGGGGCCGAAGCCGTTATTTAGGGCATGAACAGGATACCATACCTGACGAAAGGCGACCGTGTAGCGCTGGCGGCACCGGCGCGCAAGGTGAGCCCCGAGGAGATGGCTCCGGCCATAGCCGAACTGGAGTCGTGGGGCCTCGAAGTGGTTGTGCCCGAAGGGCTTTATGCCGCCGAGGGGCAGCTGGCGGGCAGCGACAAGCACCGTGCCGAGATGCTGCAGCGACTGCTCGACGACGAAAGCATCAGCGCCATCTTCTGCTGCCGCGGCGGCTACGGCACCGTGCGCATCATAGACAGGCTCGACTTCACACGCTTTGCCGAGCATCCCAAGTGGGTGGTGGGCTACAGCGACATCACCGTGCTGCACAGCCACATACATGCCACCCTGGGCCTGCCGACACTGCACGCCACCATGCCGATAAACTTCCAGTCCCAGTCCACCCCTGCCACAAGCTCGATGCACGACTTCCTCTTCGGCACGAGCCGCGACGGCATCGACTATGAATGGGACTCCTCGCCGCTGAACCGCAAGGGCGAGGCCCACGCGCCGGTGGTGGGCGGCAACCTGTCGATACTCTACAGCCTGCTGGGCTCGCGCTCGCAGGTGGAGACGCGCGGCAAGATACTGCTGATAGAAGACCTTGACGAATACCTATATCATATAGACCGCATGATGCAGGCGCTGCGCCGCGCCGGCATGCTCGACGGGCTGGCGGGCCTGCTGGTAGGCGGGCTCAGCGACATGCACGACAACAGCGTCCCCTTCGGCCGCACGGCAGAGCAGATAGTGATGGAAGCCGTGGCCGACAAAGACTACCCCGTGGCCTTCGGCGCCCCGTTCGGCCACCTGGGCGACAACAACTTGGCACTGCCGCTGGGCATCCCTGTCAGGCTGCAGGCCACAGAATCAAAAAAAGTTCGTATCTTTGCACCCTGATATGCTGCTGATACACGTACCAAAACTGACCAACCGCATAGGCTACACCCTGGGTGTGGTGTTCAAGCACCTGCTGCACACCGAGTTCAGCATCACCACCGACGAAGGCTACTTCGAGTCGCACGACGGTGCCAAGCTGTGCTACGGCCCGCGGCGGGTGGGCGACAGCCTGCACATAAAGAGTTGCCGGCTGCTGACGGAGACCTCGATAGAAGAGCAGGAACCGCGGCCCTTCGAGCACGACGGGCAGTGGATGCTCTTCCCCGTCTACGGGCGCGACATAGACCTGCCGTTCGACCTCTTCGCCGCCACCTTCTTCATGGTGAGCCGCTACGAAGAATACCTGCCCCACAGGCAGGACGAGCACGGCCGCTTCGAGGCCAGCCAGAGTGTGGCCGGACAGGCAGGATTCCTGCACCTGCCGGTGGTGGACCAGTGGGCCGAGATGCTCAGGCAGATGATGAACGAGCGCTATCCCGACCTGAGCATAGCGCCACGTACCTACCGCTTCGTGCAGACGGTGGACATCGACGCCGCCTGGTGCTATGCCCACAAAGGGATATTCCGCACGGTGGTGGGCACCCTGCGCGACCTCTTTGCACGGCGCGACATCGCAGAGGTGCGGCGCCGCTGGCGCGTGCTCATGCACAGAGAGCACGACCCCTTCGACACCTTCGACTACATCATAGACCTGTACCGGCAACGGCCCGGCTCGAAGCTGATATTCTTTGCCCTGGTGGCCGACTATGACCAATACGACAAGCCGTCGAACTACCACAACCCGCACACCTGCGAACTGCTGAAACACCTGGACGACTATGCCAGCATGGGCATCCACCCGGGCTATGGCGCCCTGGAAGAGCCCAAGACCGTGGACGTAGAGACCCGACGGCTGGAGAACATACTGCACCGCACCATATCGAAAGCGCGCTACCACTTCCTGCGGCTGCGGCTGCCGACAAGCTACAACACGCTGCTCCACGCGGGCCTGACCGACGACTACACCATGGGCTATGCCGACGCCATAGGCTTCCGTGCCGGCATCAGCTCGCCCTACCCCTTCTACAATCTGGAGCGCGACCATGAGACAGAACTGACAATCCACCCCTTCTGCGTGATGGACACCACGCTGCAGAAATACATGAGGCTGACGCCCGACGAAGCCGTCGAGGCCTACCGCAAGGTGATAGACGACGTGCGTGCCGTAGGGGGCAACTTCTGCTGCATAATACACAACCAGAACCTCGGCGAGCTGTTCGGCTGGAAAGGGTGGCGCAAAGTGTACGAGCAGATGCTCGACATGGCGAAGCAATAGTGAGTGTACAGCGGCGAGCTGCACGCTGCAAGATAAAAGCTGAAAATCAAAGCGATGATAAACTATAAGGAAAAACTACACAAGATCAAGGCCTTCGTATTCGACTTCGACGGCGTGATGACCAACGGCGAAGTGTGGGTATATGCCGACAAAGAGACCGTGCGCTGCGGCAACATCAAAGACGGCTTTGCGGTGCAGTATGCCGTGAAGAAAGGCTACACGATTGCCGTAATAAGCGGCGCCACGTCGCTGAGCATCGACAACCGCATGGCCATGCTTGGCGTGGAGCAATGCTTCACGGGTTGCGGCAACAAGATAGAGACCTACGAGCGCTTCCTGAAAGAGAACGGGCTGAAAGAAGAAGAGGTGCTGGTGATGGGCGACGACCTGCCCGACTACCCGATACTGCGGCGCGCCGGCGTCAGCGCCTGCCCGGCCGATGCCGCCGTGGAGATAAAAGAGATGGTAGACTACGTGTCGCTCTACGAGGGCGGGCACGGATGCGTGCGCGACGTGATAGAACAGGTGTTGCGCCTGCACGGCCAATGGTTCCACCCAGACGCTGTAATATGGTAGTCAGACGGTGCATAAACACGTTGCTGTTGCTGCTGCTGGCGGCATGGCCCGCGGCGGCGCAGAACTACTCGGCCGACGACACCGTCACCGAATATCCCAACAAAGGCACCTACTACCACGACCGCTTCGAAGGGCGCAAGACTGCCAACGGCGAGATTTTCGACCAGAACAAATTCACGGCAGCCCACTGGAAGATAAAGCTGGGCACCTATGCCCTGGTGACCAACCGCAACAACGGCATGCAGGTGATAGTGTGGGTGAACGACCGCTGTCCGAAGCGAGGCGTGTTCGACATGAGCCACCGTGCCGCCAACGCCATAGGCATCAAAGGGATGCAGCCCGTCACTGTGCGCCTGCTGCAAGGCGACTGGCACGACCGATGGGCGGCACAGGAGACGATGTTCGACAGCGTAAGCTCGCGCCTGAACCCGGCGCCCAAGGAAGTGCGCCAAAAGAGCGACACCGCCACCACCGAACCAAAACCCGAGGTGGCGAAATCCGCGCCCGCCACAACGCCGGCCGCGACAAAGCAACATACAGCAAAGCACCACCACACAGCGAACCAAAGCCACAGCGAAGAGCGCTACGACATACTGCTGGGCATGGCGGCGACACACGGCGACGCATTCAACATGATAGAAAAACTGCCGGAGATATACCGCGAGAAGGTGCTGGTAGAGACCTTGGAGGACGAGACACTGCGGTTGACGCTCGACGTAGGACTGCCGAAAGACAATGCCGAGGAGCTGTGCCGAGCCCTCAGGCGCACGTTCAAAGAAGGGAAAGTTATACCATCAGAATAAAAAAAATAAACTTTTTTTTCGCTAATTAAATAAATATTATTATCTTTGCACATTCAAACCCGAATAGCCCCCGAGGGGGTAAAATCGGGCAAATAACGCTATAGTAGACTAAATAACAAGCCGTTGTGGCGACACTTAAGAGACAAATAAACAAACGCACGATGCCAAAAATGACGTCATTTTTGGTGGTATTTGTGCTATTTTTGTCCACCGTACAGGCACAAAACGAGGGTCAGTACACTCATTTCATGTTCAACCGCCTCAGCTATAACCCTGCCTATGCAGGCAGCACCGGCGACATTGAATTCACCGCCCTCTACCGCAACCAGTGGCTTGGGCTGACCTTGCAGCCTTCGGTGCCCAACGGCGAGGCCGGTTCGACACCCATCGACATCCTGTTGAGTTTCGACATGCCGGTGCGTTGGCTCCACGGCGGCATAGGCCTCAACTTCACCTCCGAGAAAGTCGGTTTCCACCAGAACACCACCGTTGCCATCGACTATGCCTTCCGCATCTTCTGGGGCCCCGGCAACCTGGCGGCAGCCATCGAGGCCGACCTGCAGAACTACCAGTTCAAAACCGGCGAATTGAGAGGCTATGACGACATGAGCGGCGACCCGAGCAATCCGGCCGGTTCGTCGAGCGACCCGCTGGTGAGCGGCCAGGACGTGTCGGAATTCTTGGTCGACCTTGCCACAGGCCTCTACTACCAGATTCCCGGACAGCTGTATGCCAGCCTCTCGGTGAAGAACCTGCTCGGCGCCAAGAGCGACAAACTGAGCTTGCAGAACGTCCGCACACTGTATCTGATGGGCGGCTACGAATACACCTTCCCCTACAACCCCTCGTTGAAGCTGAAGCCTTCGCTGCTGCTGAAGACCGCCAACTTCTCGGTGTTCCAGGCCGACCTGGCCTGCCTGCTCGACTATGAGAACATCTTCTGGGGAGGACTGGGCTACCGCTGGGGCGACGCCGTCACCTTTATGGCTGGCGTGAACTTCCTGAAGATACTACAGGCCGGCGTTGCCTACGACCTGACCACTTCGAAGCTGGGCTTTGCCCACGGCCGCAGCGTTGGTTCGGCAGAGCTCTACCTCAACATACACTTCCAGATTCCCAAGAAGAAACGCACTCCCACGGTATCGGGCAACACCCTTTACTTGCGTTAAATATATTTAATATTGAAACAAATTTAACAAATCACACGTTCTAGAACAAAATAAAACATTGACAATATGAAGAAGCTGTTTTTCATGCTCGCCGCCTCGGCTGCCTTAATGGTGAGTTGCGGCACCTCCAACAACGGAGAGTTGGTAGGAGTGAACGACCGACCCTACTTTGAAGACATCGACCTCAGAGGTATGGTCTTCATCAATCAAGGCAACTACACCATGGGTGCCGGAACACAGAACGTGACCTATGGCAGCGAGACTACCACCCAGCCCCGCAAGATGCAGATTGAGTCGTTCTTCATGGACGAGACCGAAATCACCAACAACGAGTACCGTCAGTTCGTGGCCGACGTGCGCGACTCGGTGGCCCGCCGCATCCTCGGCGAAGCCGGTATCGACGGTTTCCTGATTGAGGAAGATGCCTATGGCGAGCCCCTCGATCCCCCGCAGTTGAACCGCAAGGCCAAAATCAACTATGCCGATGCCGATGTGCGCCAGGCTCTGATTGACGGCGGCTACTATCTGATCGACATCAACCACCGCCGCGTGGTCGACGTGTCGAAGATGAATTATGAATATTATTATATAGATTATAAGACTGTTGCCCAGAAGGAGAACAACGTGGCTTCGAAGAGCGAGCACCGTGGCACCAGCTTTGCCGTGCGTCCCAAAGGCCTCAACAACCGTTCGAGCCAGATTCAGCGCGAGTATATCAACATCTATCCCGACACCCTGTGCTGGGTGCACGACTATGCCTACAGCATGAACGAGGACTTCACCCGCAGCTACTTCTCGTCGCCCGCCTACGACAATTATCCCGTGGTTGGCGTCAGCTGGCGTCAGGCCAAGGCCTTCTGTGTGTGGCGCAGCAACATGCTGAACCAGCACCTTGAGGATATCAACTACAGCATCCTCAACGATTTCCGTCTGCCGACGGAGAGCGAGTGGGAGTTTGCAGCCCGTGGCGGTATCGCCAGCCAGAGCTACCCGTGGGGCGGCCCTTACGTGCGTAATCCAAATGGCTGCTTCTTGGCCAACTACGAGCCTCTGAAGGGTGCCTATGACGACGACGGCGGTGTGAAGACCCTCATGGTCGGCCACTATGCCCCCAACGACTACGGTCTGTATGACATGGCCGGCAACGTCAGCGAGTGGTGCCTCGACGCCTACAACGAGTCGACCTACCAGGTGGCCAACGCTGTGACCCCCTACTACAACTATGACGCCAAGGACGACGACCCGCTGGCTATGAAGCGCAAAGTGGTCCGTGGCGGCAGCTGGAAGGATCAGAAATACTTCATCCAGGTCCAGACCCGCACCTACGAGTTCATGGATACCGCCAAGTGCTACATCGGCTTCCGTTGCGTGATGCCTTACCTTGGCCGTGTCAAGGGCGACAATCTCCGTACCGCCTCCAACGTGGCTCGCTAATATTAATAATAGATAATAGAAAACACATAATAAGCAAACACAAAAATCCATAAAATTATGAGCTTCATAGACAACTTGGTCCGCAGCAAAGCGTACAAAAACTTCATGGCAAAACTCTATGGTTGGGGTGCAGCAGTCGTTATCATCGGTGCACTGTTCAAGATTATGCACTGGCCTGGAGCTAATATCATGCTTATCGTCGGTATGGGTACCGAGACCGTCATCTTCTTCCTCTCGGCCTTCGAGCCGCCTCACAAAGAGTGGGACTGGAGCCTTGTCTATCCTGAACTGGCAGGCATGAGCGAAGAGAGCGAGCTGGAGCCCGAACTCGACGAGAACGGCAACCCCATCGAAGTGGTGGAAGAGGCCGTCAGCAAAGACCCCCTCAGCGCAAAACTCGACCAGATGCTCAAAGATGCGAATATCAGCCCCGAACTTATGGATCGCCTTGGCCAGGGCATGCAGAACCTTGCCGACAGTGCCAACTCGATGAACAACATGGCCAATGTTGCTTCCGCCAGCGACAAATTTGTCACCAACCTGGACAATGTGGCCGGTCAGGCAGGCAAGCTGCTTGAGAGCATGCAGGGTGCCCCGGAGGCTATTTCGACCCTCAGCACCATCTACCAGGAGACCGCCAAGTCGCTCAGCGGCGAGGTGAGCTATGTCGAGGAGATGAAGAAAATGTCGGCAAGCCTGAGCAGTATCAACGCCATGTACGAGATGCAGATAAACAACGCCGCCACGCAGATGAACCTCAACAAGGAGTTCGAGGAGAAGATGGCCACCATGCTGACCAACTTCAGCGATTCGGCAGAAGGCATCACCAAATACAAAGAGCAAGTCGACGCCCTTACCCGCAAGGTCTCCGAGCTGAACAACGTCTACGGCAACATGCTGGCAGCCATGCAGACCCGTCTCTAATCCAACAACACGTAAGAACCAAAACTAACACGTGTAACTAAAAGAAAGGAATAGACAATGGGTGCAACAAACTGTCCGGAAACCCCGAGACAAAAGATGATTACGATGATGTACCTCGTGTACACCGCCATGTTGGCACTTAACGTGTCGGCAGAGGTGGTGGAGGGCTTCCGCTCCGTAGGTACAGCTATGACAAACTCCAACATCAACCTCCAGACCAAACTGGACGACACCTACACCAACTTTGACGTAGCCCTCAGCAACAGTCCCGAAAAGGTGCAGGAGGCCTATGACAAAGCCCAGCGCGTGAAGACCCTCTCCAAAGGACTGGAGAACTTCATCGACAGTCTGGAATATGAATTCATCGGTAAGATTTCGGGCGACGAAGCCGAGATTATCACCGACATTTCAAATCCCAAGGAGAAAAGAAAGGTAAAAATCAAGAATGCCGACGGTACGATAAACCCCGACAGCCTGAAAGTGGCACTTCAAATAGGCGGTTTCTCATGGATGGAAAAAGGTCTTGACGATACCCACGAGGCTCCCAAGTTCTTCGTTACCGGTGCTTCGACTGGTGGCATCAAATATGCCGAAGTGCTGAAAGAGAAAGTTATTGCATACCGCGAAGAGGTGAAACGGATATTGGGTGACGACTCGAACAAGGTGAACTACCCGTTCGACGTCGAGAAGCGATTCCTGAACAAAGACAAGAAAGAGGTCTCTTGGGAAGAGAAAAACTTCGACGAAGTCGTTGCCGGTGCTGGTCTCATCACACTTATCCGCATGAAAGCAGAGACAATGAACACCGAGTTCGACGCCGTCAACATGCTCTACAAGCAGGTGAGCAAAGGTGACCACTCGTTCGACCAGATTGCCCTTATCTCCCGCCCGAAGTCGACCTACATTTTGCAGGGTGGCACCTTCGAGACCGACATCTATGTGGGTGCCTACGACTCGAAGCAGGACTTCGTCCTCAATATCGGCGGCAAGGAGATTCACAGTAGCGACAGTGGCTCGGCTCACTACAGCGTAGTTTGCAACACCATCGGTACCCAGAAGGTCAGCGGCAAGGCCATCGTCAAAGGACCTGACGGCGACACCGAACTGGAAATCACCGAGTCCTACACTGTTGCCGAACCTACCGGCGTCGTCATGCTCGACAAGATGCAGGTGGTGTATGCCGGTCTTGAGAACCCCATCACTGTCTCCGCATCGGGTGTCGATACCAAGAACCTTAATGCGTCTATTGAAGGTGGCACACTCACACCGAGTTCTGAAGGTGTCGGCCACTACATCATCAGACCCACCCCCGGAGCCAAGAACGTCAACGTCTTTGTCGATGCCAATATCGACAAGAAGATTACCCGTGTGGCAACCTACAAATTCAAGGTCAAGGATATTCCGAACCCCGACCTTATGATTGGCATTCACAAGTCTGGTTCTGCCAACGCAGCACGCAAGGACTTCACCACCGGCGACATCTATGTTATCGCCCAGAAGAACCCGTCCTTCGAATTCAGCGTGCCTAAGGGCTCTATGAAGGTGCTGTCGTTCGACCTCTCGGTCGGTACCCGCCAGTTCGTTGGCAACCAGGGTAACAAATTTACTCCCGACATACAGTCGGCCATCAAGAAAGCCTCGCGTGGCGACAACCTCGTCGTCACCGCCAAAGTGCTGATGCCCGACGGCAAACCCAGGGAGATTGACTGGATTGTAAAACTCAAAAACTAACACAATATGAAGAAGGTTTTGTTTAGCGTACTGGCAATCATGATTGCTTTTACGGTAACGGCACAGAGCATTATCGACGCCGAAGATGGTCGTAATCCCAACGACTTCTACCAGCGCGGCATCGTCGTAGGCAAGAAAGCCATGCCCTATCCTTTCCTCCGCGAAAGCGACGTGGTGTGGAAAACCACCATCTGGCGCCGTATCGACATGAACGAGAGCTTTAACCAGTATCTCTATTTCCCCACCGAGCGCGAAGAAGAGGGCAACACCCAGAATCGCATCAATATCGTCAACCTCATCATCAAGGCTGCCGCCAATGGTGACTTTGAGGTCTATGAGGACGACGATATGAAGGTACCGCAGGAATGGGAGAAAGCTTACCTCAACCTCAGCGGTGCTCCCTACACCCAGCAAGTCAACGTAATCGGTGAAGACGGCCAGCCTGTTGAGGACGAGGACGGTGAGTATGTCATGAAAGATACCACCATCATCCCCAGCTTCCTTAACACCACGGCAAAGAAACTCAACCTTAAGGAGTTCTGGTATATAGACAAACAGGACACCCGTCAAAAGGTGCGCATCGTTGGCATGAACTTCATGTTCGAGCGTGCCAGCAAAAGCGGTGAGAACCTGATAGTCGAGTCGTTCTGGGTGCCTATGGACTATATGACCGTGCGCCAGGTGCTGGTCAACGCCAACGCCTACGAAGAGAACAACGAGGTTGCCGAGCGTTCCTACGACGACATCTTCATCCAGCGTTTCTTCGAGAGTTACATCACCCGCGAGTCGAACAAGTTCAACCGCAAGATTACCGACTACCTGACTGGTCAGGATGCAGTCGTGGAGTCGCAGATAATCGAGGAGCGTATCTTCGACATCGAGAGCGACATGTGGGAGTACTAATCTACAAACAACGCGAAACCTATTGTAAACAATAAGAGAAGAGTTAAGAGCCTTGCCTCTTAACTCTTCTTTTGCATTACGATGAAGCATCTGCTACTGACAATACTATTTGGCTGCTGGGTGGCGACAAGCCTCGCCCAGGGTGCCAACGACTTCTACCCCAAGGGGCTGGAAGCAGAGCAGAGGCCCATCCCCTACCCTTTTCTGCGTGAATCTGACGTGGTGTGGTCAACCACATTATGGAAAACCATCGACCTCAACGAAGCCTTCAACCAGTACTTCTACTTTCCCATAGAGCGCGAAGACCCGACAGGCAAAATAAGCCTCGCCTTCGTCCTGTGGAACGCCCTTGAAGCAGGTGAACTGCCCATCTTCGAAGACGATGAGTTGAAGGTGCCTCTCGACGCCGAACTGTTCATCAAACGTTACACCAAAGCCGACACCATAACCCTCGAAATAGGCTACGACGAAGACGACAACGAACTCTACCAAACATTTATCCGCCCGCACGACTTCGAGGGCTACGAGATAAAGCAATACTCTCTGCGCGAGGTGTGGTTCATCGGCAAGCAAGACACCCGCCAGGACTCGCGCCGCATAGCCTTGGCACCCATCAAGGACGTCTACCGCGCCATAGCCTCGGGCGACGACATCTACATGGGGCGTGCCGCGATATTCTGGGTTCCAATGCAGAACCCCTTCGTGCGCAATGTTCTGGCACGCAACAGTTCATATTTCGACGGCAACAACGAGGTAGGCCAGCCCTCGTGGGACTACGTCTTCGTCAATCAACTTTACAACGCTTACATCACCCGCGAGAGCAACCGCTTCAACCGGACCATCAGCAACTATCTTACCGGTCAAGACGCCCTACTCGAAGCCGAAGCCATCGAAGAGCGAGTCTACAATATCGGAGACGATATGTGGGAATACTGACCTTATTGTGTGGTGTAGTTGCGCCATCGCTCCAGCAACTGCTGCATATCTGCCGGCAGCGTACTTTCAAAATGCAGATGCTTACCCGTAACAGGATGCTCAAAGCCAAGCACCCGCGCGTGCAGTGCCTGCCGCGGACACACCTCGAAACAGTTCTCTACGAACTGGCGGTAGCGACTGAAGGTGGTGCCCTTGAGTATGGCGTCGCCACCGTATGAGGCATCGCTGAACAACGGATGCCCTATATGCCGCATGTGGGCACGTATCTGGTGCGTGCGGCCTGTCTCGAGCACGCACTCCACCAACGTGACATATCCAAACCTCTCCAGCACCTTCCAGTGCGTCACGGCATGCTTGCCCTTCTGTTCCTCCTCGGGAACACCCTCCTCATGGGGGTATACACACATCACGCGGCGATCCTGCGGCGAGCGGCCAAGGTTGCCCTCAATGGTACCGCTATCCTCATCGAAATCGCCCCACACCAAAGCGTTGTACTTGCGCTCGATGGTGTGATAGAAGAACTGCCGTGCCAGTGCCACCTGTGACTCCTCGTTCTTCGCCACCAGCAGCAAACCCGAAGTATCCTTGTCTATACGATGCACCAAATAGGGATAGCTGCCGTTTTTCGGTGTCTCGACCGCAGTGTCAACTCCAAAGTAGTACAGCAGGCCGTTCATCAGCGTACCCGTCCAGTTCCCCACGCCGGGATGCACCACCAAGCCCGCAGGCTTGTCAATCACCAGCACGTCATCATCCTCATACACTATCGGGAAATCTATCTTCTCGGGGATTAACTCGAACTCGTGCGGTGGCTCGGGCAGCAACACCGTAATCACATCCAAAGGCTTCACGCGGTAGTTCGACTTCACCTCCTTGTCGTTCACCCTCACGCAGCATGCCTTTACAGCGGCCTGCACCTTGTTGCGCGACACACCCTCGAGCCGCATCTGCAGGTACTTGTCTATGCGCAGCATCTCCTGCCCACGGTCTACCGTGATGCGATGGTGCTCATACAGCTCTTGCTGTTGTTCCTCCAGTTCCAGTTCTTCGTCGGCCATCAGTGCTTGACAATTATCTTGGTCGTAAAGACATCGCCGTCAGGCGTTATAGCCCTTACAAGGTACATCCCCGACGGCAGCGTCTCTACCGCTATCGTATTGCCTCTGCCGTTGATGCACATGCTTCCACGGCAGTCGTATATTTGCCACATGCAACCCTCCCCGATACCTGCCAGCTGCACCCTATCCGTCGCCGGGTTGGGACACACAGCCATTCTCTTTGTGACTGCCTGATGCCCAATGCCCTCCGTAGCGGCACTGCCGAAGCGTGGACGCAGCAGCAGCGACCCGCTCAGTATGCTCTGCTGCCATTCGGTCGAGGTGAGGTAATATATCCGCTCGCAACTGTTGTTGTTGCGGTCAAAGCCTATGTTTATGTAATAATTGCCCACCTGCTCGAACCCGACAAAGATGCTGCCACCGGCAAGCACCCCGTGTTCCAGCACGTAGGTCGCGAAGCCTCCTGCCACCGGACGGCGTCTCTCTTCGTCGCGGTAGATAACAGCGCCAGGCGTGCCGTCGGCATTGGCTTGCCACACCGTCAGGTAGAACTGTATCGCTTCGTTCTGCGCCCCCATGGTGCGGTTGAACATCATGTCCACGGCCGTCAGCGTGTCCTCAACGTTGAGGTCGTATCGGCATGCGAGGTATATGCGGCTGGCCGTCGAGGTGAGGCCGTAGCCGTTCTCGGCGCTGCCGTCGTCGTAGGCATAGTAGTTGCCAAACACCTGCCTGTAGCGCACCGTGTCGTTCTGCTGCCTTGCGTCGCCGCCAACACCCTCGCGCACCGTGTGCACAATGGTGTACTCGCGCGGTGTATCGCCCGTCTCGAAGGTATAGCCAACCGTCGGGGCGGCGTGTGCCGCAGCAGTCTGGTAGGTGCCGCCGGGCAGGAAAACAGGCGCGTTCTCGTAGCCGCCGTCGTAGCGATACAGTGTGTCGCCGGCATCGTCCACCACCGCATATTTATATTGCGACGCCAGTGCCGACGAGTAAAGGTTTGTTATAGTCATCTTTATGCTGCCTGCCATCTCCGAAGCGCGGTATTGGCGTGCAGGCATGGCCTGGTAGTGCGCCAGCATCGATGGGGCAGGTTCCACGAAAGCCACATCGCGGAAATCGGGCACCTCCGACAGCACCCTGCCGCGGTCCACCACCACATAGTCTATATTCCATTGGTCGCCGCCGCCTGCCATGCCGGGCTTGCCGTTGTCCATCAGCGAGCAGTAGTTGCGGAAGCGGAAGCGGAATGCCGAGTCGAAGTATGCGCTGTCGCTTATCGCCACCGCAACATACTGCCAGCTGCGGCCTGTTTGCGCCAGCAGGCTGTCCTCGCTTATGCCTCCACGGCACCATACCGTGTGCCACTGGCTGTCGGCCGCGGCATAGAATTCGAGAAACAGCGAGTCGCTGTCGTCGGGCGTGTCGCCCACCCTCTCCCACAGGTTGCCGCTGCCGCCGCCTGGCAGGTAGTAGAAGCTCATCACCACCGAGTCGTCGGCCGTCAGCGAGTCGAGCCGCAGGGGAAGCGACATAGCCGTGTCGGCGGGGAACAGCGATGTCGAGGCCTGGCGGTAGAGCCGTCCGTCGGCGTCATAGGCGTCGAGGGTGAGCATGCCCACCGTCGGAGCCTTTTGGCCGAAGCCCGTATTCACCTGTGCGCCGCCACCGTCCCATCGGTCGGCCGCCGGTGCGCCACAGTAGTCCGAGAAGTCGTCGAAGAACGGCAGCGTCACCGCTGTGGCGGCAGTCTTTGCCGCCGGCCCGCGGGGCTGCCAGCTGGCAGGCAGCAGCACCTCCTGTGCCTGCATGGCGACAGCCGCCAACATGGCCACCGCCATGCCGCACAAACGCGCCATCCTATGTACCACGGCTACCACGTCCAGTCTTCGCTCTCTTCTATCTCGTCGGGGGTGGGCCGACCGTCATTGATAAAGTCGGGGTCTTCTATCTTGCTCGAGTCCACCTTGAACTCGCTCACCATCTTCTGCACGTCGGTGTTCTCTTCGTCTATATACCACAGCTCCACGGCGGTGCCGTAGGGATACTTCGACACGCCGGTATAGTCGGGCTCCTGGCGATACACCACAGCCGTCTCGCGGTGCTTCACGCCGTTGAAATGCTCACGGCCCACATTGAGCGACACCGACAGTATGTCGCGCCGCACCTTGTCGCGCGTCTTGCCTATGGCGAAGGGCACCACGCTGCGCCCCGTGCTGTCGCCGAGGCCCACCACAAGGTCTATCACCGAGCCGCGCTCTATCTGCTGCCCGGCATACACAGCCTTGCCCTTGCATGTCTGGTCCACTATGATGTTCTTGTAGGGGTCTTCCACAAACTTCAGCGTGCCCACCTCGAGGCCTTCGGCCATCAGCTCGCTCACAGCCTGGCGCACCGTGAGGCCCACCAGTTCGGGCAGCACGGCATCTTCGGGCGTGTAGGCCGTCATGGTGATATACAGCTTGCGGCCCTTCTTCACCATCGTGCCGGCCTTGGGGTCTTGCGTCAGTATGAGGCCGCCCTCCTGTCCGGGACGGAAAATAGAGTCCATCACCACCACGTCGAGCTCCAGCTGGTTGTCGGCCTGCAGCTCCGCGATGTTCTTGCCCACCACTTCGGGCAGCTCGTATTCCTGTCCCTGGCGGGCATAAATCTTTATGAAGGTGAACACCAGCACCAGTATCACCACCGTAGCGGCAACCATCAGCAACAGGTGCAGCAGCCACGGCCAGCGTTTCAGTATGTTCTCTTTTGCCATAATCGTTGTTCTATTCTTTGTTCTCTTCTTCTATTTCCAATCCCATTCCTTCCAGGAAGCCGCGCAACAGGGCGGCGCCGGTCTTCAGCGCGCCGTCAACATCCTTCAGGGCCGACTTGGCGCGGGCTTTGGTGTAGCGGGCCATCAGCCGTCCCACCTCGCGCTGTTCCTCTTCGCTCATCGTCTGCAGGCGGTCGTAGTTGTAGTACTGGCAGAAGCGGTCGAAGTCTACGTCGGCGCGCTCCCAGTCCTCCTGGCTATACTTTTCGCCGTTCTGCTCCACGTCGGCCACCGTGCGCTCGAAGGTGCGTGGCGACGTCGAGGCGCATGCCACCAGCAGCACTGCCGCCAGCAGCAATCCACAAAGCATTATAATCTTTCTGTTCATATCTCAATTCGCTATTCTCCAATCACCCCACCAGCGTGCCCAGCAGCGTGGCGGCGGTGCAGTCGTCAACCCTCACACGGCGGTAGGTGCCAGGCACCGCGTCGCCCTTGTCGAACACCAGCACCTTGTTCTGGCTGTTGCGGCCGAAGAGGCGCTCCTTCGAGCGATGGCTCTCGCCCTCCACCAGCACCTCGTACTCGCGTCCCACCTCCTGGCGGTTGTTCTCCAAGGCTATCTCGCCCTGCAGGGCTATAATCTCGTTCAGGCGGCGTGTCTTCACGTCGTCGGGTATGTCGTCGGGCATGTGGCGCTGCGCATATGTCCCTTCGCGCTCCGAGTATTTGAACATGTAGGCGTAGTCGTACCTCACCTTGCGGAACAGCTCCAGCGTCTGCCGGTGGTCTTCCTCGGTCTCGCCGCAGAAGCCGGCAATCACGTCGGTAGTAATCGAGCAGTCGGGCATCGCGCGGCGTATGGCCGCCACGCGGTCCAGATACCACTCCACAGTGTACTTGCGGTTCATTGCCTTCAGCATGCTGTTGCTGCCGCTCTGCACGGGCAGGTGTATGCAGCGGCAGATGTTCTCGTGCCGTGCCATCACACGCAGCAGCTCGTCGCTCAGGTCCTTGGGGTGCGACGTAGCGAAGCGTACCCGCAGGCGCGGATCCAACTCGGCCACCATAGCCATCAGTTCTGGGAAGCCCACCTCGCCGCAGCGATAACTGTTGACGTTCTGTCCTAGAAGGGTCACCTCGCGGTAGCCCCGCTCGAAGAGCGTGCGGGCCTCGCCGACTATGGTCTGCGGGTCGCGGCTGCGTTCGCGGCCGCGGGTGTAGGGCACCACGCAGTAGGTGCAGTAGTTCTGGCAGCCGCGCATTATGCTTATGTATGCCGATATGCCGTTCGAAGCCAGCCTCACAGGCTCTATGTCGGCATAGGTCTCGGTGGTGCTCAACTCCACCTCGGCGGCCTTCTGACCCTCGCGCACCTGGCGCAGCAGATCCGGCAGCCGACGGTAGGCGTCGGGACCGCACACGAAGCTCACATTGTCCTCCTCGGCCATCAGGCGGCTCTGCAGCCTCTCGGCCATGCAGCCCAGTATGCCAACCCGCAGGTTGGCGTGGCGGTTCTGCATGGCGCGCAGCTCGCGCACACGGTGACGCACCCTCTGCTCGGCGTTGTCGCGTATGGCGCAGGTGTTGATAAGCACAAAATCAGCCTCCTCGACAGTCTCGCACAGCACATATCCGGCACCCGTGAGGATAGCCCCCACCACCTCGCTGTCGGCGAAATTCATCTGACAGCCATACGATTCTATATATACCTTCTCGCTCACTTATGCGTACTAATAAAATGCAAAGATACGAAAAAAACAAAAAAGTCCTAGTACAAGGCGCCGAGGTTGACAGAGATGCCGCCATAGATGGCGTGCACCGTGTATACACCGTAGATGCTCATCCATTCGATGGGATGAATCACCAGGCCACCACCATAGTTGAAATAGTGGCGGCGCGAGGTCACCTCAAAGTCGTGGTACATCCTGGCGCTCTCGCCATCCACATCCACGTTCACCGTGGTGGCGTCGGTGAGGCCCGCGCTGGTGTGGCAATGGCCCACAACAGGCATCACCTTCAGCCACGGCAGCACAGGAATCTGGTAGCCCACATTGATGGTCAAAGCCGCCGTGTCGTTGTACATTATGGGCAGCACGTGGTTGTCATACTTGTGCTCGGGACTGGTGTACAGGAAGTCCACGTACACGCCGCAGACATTTATGCTGCCGCCGAAGCCCCAGTTATTGTAGTTCGTCTTCAGACCCACGGGACCCGTTTGGAAACCCACCTCAAGAATCTCTTTGTTGTTCGAGAAATCGAACCACTGCGCGCTAGCGCCAATTGTTACAGCCATCAGGGCTGCCAATAAGATGCTTCTCTTCATAGCGATAGGTCTATTATTTACGATAGTTTCTTTTTACAGTCAGTATTGGCAAATATTTTTTTATAACGCGCCAATGCAATATTTATTGTACAATACCTAAAAAAGCATGGTTCAAAAGTTCAACCGACAAATGCATCGCCAATCGCCCTGCGCCAAGGCGGCAGACAGAGGGAAAAAACAACACGAATCTCCACGAATCAATTAATGGTAAATTCATGGCAATTCATGTTTGACAAAAAAAGTCTGCGTGTAATTCCGGAATTTTATGTAACTTTGCACCGACAAAACACATAGTAAATCATAACCCCTAAAACCGCCGATTATGAGATATTTCAGCAAAAAGGCTTTAGCTGCGGCAGCGCTGCTGCTCGTCTTCTTCGCTCCGCGGAGCGTCGTTTTCGGTCAATCTGGTGGCCACTTCGAGTGGGCCAAAGGGTTCGGCACGGGAAGTCCAGAAAGTGGCCGGTGCCGTATCACAGGCTCTGTCACCGACAGCCTCGGCAACCTGTACATCCTTGGACGGTTCCGCAACGACTCCGAGTGGGGCACCGGCTGGGATGCCGAGCGTCTGCTGCCCATGGCGCCCTACGGGCCCGGACCCAACAACACAAACATCCTTATCGCCAAGATTTCGCCCGACGGCGAGATGGTGTGGAAGAAGGTGATACACTCTAACAACGGGGCGGGAAATTATCCCAAAGACATCAAGAAGGTTGGCGACACTGCGTTTGCCTGTTTGGTAGAAATGTTTCTACCAACAGAAGACCATTACACATATTATCTAGACACTCTTATCAGAGGAAGATCAGATTACCCTATAGCCAGCATGTATGTGGAAAATCCTATGCGGACAGCCTTTATCATGTTCGATTTTGAGGGCAATGTCCTTGAACAGCATTTCCTGTATCTTACCTATACTGACACCACAGGCAATGATATTGTCAACTTTTATAATTACAACATTGATACAACACCGTGGTTCAGAAGCAATATATACATGAATTCTTCTTTTGATATTGATGGAAATGGGAACATTTACATCAGCAGGGTGTCTGGTGACATACTAGACGATTCTTTTAATGCACAAGACGGTTCAATCCGAGGTGTTAAATTTTGGGTTGACGGACGTCAGGTGGGGAAATATTTCAACGTAAGCAAACCAAGATTTTGGTATCCCCAAATAATTAAATTCTCGCCTCATTTTGATACATTGTTAGCATACCGTTATATTGTACAAAGCAACAGTAACGATGTTAGCTATAGTCCAGTACACAACACCAGTACGTTAGTTGATAAAAACGGAAACATCTTTTTTTCAAATACACTTATAAAGAATGGATATCAATATGATACAATAACAATTGATTCAATCTATGGATTTTCTTTTGATACTCCTGACAGATCTCAAATAATAGCTTACCTTGTAAACCTTGATTCGGCATTAAACACTCAGTGTATTATTACACTGAAAGACAGTGTTATAAATATGTCAAATTCACCTTCAATGACAATATTTCATGATCTCTACATAGATAATGATAGTAATTTGTTGTTTGTTTCGGCGTCAACAAGTCGTGGGACAGTAATGGACACCTTGAATTTTTATTCAATATTGACACTCCATGATATACCGCTTTCACTTAAAAATAACACATTTGTAATGTCATTTAAAAAGAATAATAATACGCTTGAAATGTATTCTTATTGTGTTGTTCCGTCAATTTTTCAGTCAAATGCCGAGTCGTTGGTGCATGGAAATTTATTTAGCAAGAACAACAGAATTTTTATACAAAGTCAATATGTGGGAGGCGTACGATTGCCGTTCGGAAACGTCCGTTTTAGCAATCATGGTGATTGGGGTATGGGCTTAATTGTTTTTGACTACCAAGGCAATCTAATCGGAGGTTATGACTACAATGCATTATCACCAAACAATGATCCAGGGCCAATTGCATTGCACGATAGTGCTATATACATCTCTGGTGAATTGTATTCAGATGCTACTTTTGGTGACATAACGTTTGGTTTAAATGGCTTTTCTCAAACCACATATATTGCCAAACTTATAGATACTTCGTTCACGACACCGTATGTTGGACCAACAAACAGTAATATAACGACAAAAAAATATGATAGATTGTTCATTTCCCCAAATCCTGCTTTTGACATTATAAATCTAAATTTTGAAAGCGAACCAATAATAGAAGTTTCAGCCATATCAATTACTGGAAGAAAAACACCTCTTTTATTCAATGAAAGTTATATAGGTGTTAGTGAACTCCAACAAGGGTTATACATTCTTGAAATAGTCACAATAAAAGATAAGTATCATTCAAAATTCATAAAGCTATGAAAAAGTTATTGGTTCTTTTCTGTGCAGCCTTTCTAGCCGCAGGCTCGGCCGTGGCGCAACAGCCGGTACCCCCCAGCGGCAACAATAAAGTCGTCCCCAATCCCTGCAGCATCATTGTCACGGGCGATTTCGACTCGGAATGCTTGTACGATTTCAAAGATGATTATTTCGACGAGTACCCCGACCTGATGATAGCCTGCAAGCATTCTACGGTAACATATACGGCATACGCATACACCGGCACGGCCACGGTGTCAAGCTTTATTTGGGAGGTGTACGGCGACCTATCGCACACAGCCACCGGCGACCACTGCACCGTCGATTGGAGCGACGACGAGTGGGGCGTGGTCGTTGTCTCCGTTGTTACTTCGGATGGCGAC
>JAFXUY010000059.1 GCA_017524785.1 Bacteroidales bacterium
CGGGCCGTACTCGTAGCGCGCGAAGCGGCAGCGTGCGCGCACATAGGCCACATAGTGCGAGTCGGGGTCGAACTCGATGTTGCCCGTCATCCTCTGGCTGCAGTCCACTATGGTGCCGTCCTCGGGCGCCGTGCCCGCGGGGCCGTAGCTCAGCTGCCAGTCGCGGTGGTTCGTCCCGTTCTGCCAGCGGAAGAACGCCCTGTTGTACCCTGTCTTGACATACTCCAAACCCTGCACCGTCGGACATGTGTCGCAGTCGCGCCGGACGATGGCCCATAGCCATGGAACCAGACCTTCTGCCGTAAACCCATGATACCATACATCGTTTGAGTCCATCAAACTATATTCCATCGACGGAAGGAAAATCGGTATCGATAAAACAGATGTATAGTCTTTTAGCGGCTGATTTGTAAAATTTTGGGGAATTAATCTTCCTGGACAATTATGCCACCTCCATGTTGCTGCAAGATAGAACGTGTCATCTTGCGACAAGTTTATTTCATTTTGGAAATAACTCTCTTTTACTCCAAAGTATTTCGCCTCATATCCTGAATCATGCCCTGCCGGCCATCCCATATGATTCCTCCACCAATCACCAATACTATGCCCTATATCGTATCTTTTAAATAAGGTGCTGTCGCTGAACGCAGCAGAATAATCGTAATCCATTAGACGTTGCATTCTCATTGAATCAGCAATGACTAACTCGGACACGGAATCTATCAGCAATAGGGTATCCGCTTCGGGCAAAAACAGCATGACGACCTGCGTTGATGTGTCTTCACGAGGAAGCATTTGTGAAAATGGCCAATTACCAAAACCATAAGCAATGCCAATTATATGTATGTCCGTATCTGGCACATATCTAATGGCCATAAAATCGCATATTCTATTGGGAAAAGAATCAAAAGTGGTTACATGGGCATTTGCATTACCACCTCCATTTGAAGCATTAATAATACCGCAAACGCGATTATAGTTTGTTATGCAATCCTGCTGCAGTGAATCATAATTCAGCGGAGAGGGAAAATAGAATGGGTATCCAGCACTGACAGTGTCACGCTGGGCAAAGCATATGTAGGAGATACCCATAATCAATGATAAAATAATTGCTATACGTTTCATGGCTTTTATTCTTCGCAAATGACTGTTATTTTGTATTGGTTAATTGTTGGTATCCCCGAAGTCAACATTGGAGAATCTGTATTGCATGAATATTCAAAAAAATCAGATGGTTCAAAATAAGCCGTGTCTTTGGAGTTCAACGGCGTCATTACGGTACAAGGTGACTCTGACTTTTGCGGCAAGCATAAAAAAAAGAACGGCTGCAAACAACTTAACTAATTGTTTTGTAGTGCGTTTCATAATATGGAATATTAATGTTTACAATTGCAAATATACAAACAATTAATTATATTTGCAAATATTTTTTTAATAATCAAAATACGTTGTTGTACTCCTCCCCCACCCTCGCATAGCTCGGGTGGAGGAGTATGGCCAGTGGGGGTCACGCAGGGGGCAAACTGGGGATGAAGAGGGGTAAAAAAGTAGAAAAAAACGTATCAAAACCAAATGTTAAATTTAACATCTCTTACTCCATAAGGTGGGCATAAGGCGAATGTATTGAGTATAGTAAGAGAGGGTATAGAGATGGTGCTGTGTCATAGGCAGTTACATGTTTATTTGTCGGCTAGACAACACTGATACAGAGAGTTATATGCAAAAATATCGCTATAACTGCTTGATTTCCATTGCAAGGTTCGATGGGCGGTGGAGAGGGTTGAAATGTTAAAACGTAACTAAAAATTTAGTTATAAAACGGGGGCTTTTCGAGAGGTCCCGGGCGACGGCGGTATGGTTGCCGAAATGCTTTTTGCAGCAGTTTTTTTAGCCATACATATAATATTTTCGGGCGACGGGCGTTTATGGAAGGTGAAAGTTGAAAGACATATGACAAGAAGAGTATATACGGCCACCCTGCTGACGCTTGCAGCGATGCTGTTGGCAGGCTGCAAGGACGACGTGTTCACCGTGCCGGCGTTCGTGCATGTGGACGGCATCGCTGTCGACATAGCCGACGAGGACCCGCTGTCGTACAACATGGGCTTCTACGGCAGCGACATCGTGGCGGCCTATGTTGTGGCGCACTATCCGGGCGAGATGAGCGTGGACACTGTGGGCCTGTTCCGCCTGCCGTTCACCACGCCGCTGCTATACAACGGCCAGGCCGACTACATAGAGCTCTACCCCGCCATTGAGCAGAGCGGCATCTCGGGCACCCTGCCCTACTACCCGTTCTACCAGCGCATACAGCTGAAGGCTGCCGACAGCACCACGCTGCGCGCAGGCGACACGCTGGACCTTGGCACCCCGACGACACACTACAGCCGTTATACCCACAAGCTGTTCTACGCCTCGTTCGACCACGACGACGGCAGCGTGCGCTTCGACTCGGTGTTTGCCACCGTGAACAACACCGACAGCGCCTGCACGGGCGACGGCTACGGCGAGCTGACGGTTGGCGCCGACGAGCTGACGAAACGGTTCGCCATCACTGGCGACCCCTTCACCGTGAGCGATGCCACAAGTATCGTATACCTCGAACTGGACATCCGCAGCGACATGCGCCTGCAGGTGTATATGCACTCGGCCTATGTCAACGGCGGCTCCGAGGATGTGATACCAGTGATGGTGATAAACCCCACGGACCACTGGCAGCACATGTATATCAACCTGGGGCGGACGTGGGCCCACTTCAACCACCACGCCACCTTCAAGCTGTCGTTCGCGGCGCTGAACACCGATGGCACGGGCGGCAAGGTGAGGCTCGACAATGTGAAACTGTTAACCACTAACGCAGTACTGTGAAAAAGAAACAGACCCTGAAATATATTGTTTGCGACCTCCTCTCGGCCATGCTGGCCTGGGGCGCGCTGTTTGTGTTCCGCAAGGCGGTGCTCGAGGGCTCGCAGTGGAGCGACCTCTTCGGACAAATATTCTCCGACAACAACTTCTGGGCTGGCCTGGTGCTGGTCCCGGCGGGATGGCTGGCGCTGTACACCATACAGGGCTCGTACCGCAATGTGCTGCGCAAGGCACGACTGAAGGAGCTGATAGAGACGCTTGTGGCGACGCTGATAGGCGTGGTGGTGATATTCTTCGTGCTGCTGCTCGACGACCAGTTTGCCTCCTACCGCTACCACTATGCCTCGTTCCTGTTCCTCTTTGCCGTGCACTTCACGCTGACCTATATTCCGCGTCTGATCATCACCACGCACACCGTAGACAGCGTGCACGAACGGCGCCTGGGCTTCCCAACGCTGATGATAGGCAACGGCCCCAAGGCCCTGCAGGCATATCTGGACCTTGAGAACCAGGAGATTTACTCGGGCAACCTGTTTGTTGGCTGCGTCGAGGTGGACGGCGGCACGGGCAACGCAATGGAAAAGATAATGCCGTGTGTGGGCAACATCGCCGACTTGCGCTCCATAGTGCAGAAACACTGCATCGAAGAGGTGATTATCGCCCTGGAACCCGCCCAGCAGCAGCAGATTAACTCGATAATACAGGCTGCGGCAACAAGCGGCGACATCATCATCAAGATTACGCCCGACGCCCGCGACATAATAGTAGGCTCGATAAAACAGGACAACATATTCCATTCGACGCTCATCGTCATCAACAACCGACTGATGCCCGAGTGGCAGTATTCGACCAAGAGGCTGTTCGACATAGTGATTTCGATGCTGGCCATGGTGCTGCTGTCGCCGGTTTACCTGGTGACAGCCATAATGGTGAAGCTCTCGTCGCCGGGGCCTGTGTTCTATGCACAGGAGCGCATAGGCTACCTGGGGCGCCCCTTCAAGATGCACAAGTTCCGCTCGATGTATGTCAACGCCGAGGAGGCCGGCCCTGCGCTGTCGAAAGACGACGACCCCCGCATAACACCCTTCGGCCGCTTCATGCGCAAGGTGCGCCTGGACGAGATACCGCAGTTCTACAACGTGCTGCGCGGCACCATGTCGCTCGTAGGCCCGCGCCCGGAACGCCAGTTCTACATAGACCAGATAGTGCGCCGGGCACCTGAATACCAGCTGCTGCAACGCGTCAAACCCGGCATCACATCGTGGGGCCAGGTGAAGTACGGCTATGCGTCGAACGTCGACGAGATGGTGGAGCGGCTGCGCTACGACCTGCTCTACCTCGACAACATGTCGCTCACCACCGACCTGAAAATACTGCTCTACACGGTGCTCATCATCCTGCAGGGACGAGGGAAATGACGAGAGACAGAAAGCCCGAAATCTGAAATTGAGAATAGAAACAAACACACTATGATTAGCAAAAGACTTATTTTTGTTGCCACCGCGGCCCTGGGACTGGTGGCTTGCAACAACGACGCCCCGCGGCTCGAAAGCCTGAACGACACCCTCACGTGGGCCATGGGCGAGAATGTGGGCCGAAGCATCCTAACCGGCGATGCCGTGGAGATTGACCAAGAGCTGTTCCTGAAAGCCGTGAAGCACACCCTCGACGGCAAAGAGCAACCGATATCCGACACCGCATACGTGCAGGCGATACAATATATAATGGCCATGAGCCAGATGAAGCAGATGGATGCCGCCAGCAAGACCGCCGGACACATAGATTCGCTGCAGCAGCAATACTTCGCCGAACTGGAGCGCACCAACCCCAACGTCAAACGTCACCCGTCGGGCTTCTACTACGAGGTGCTGCGCGAAGGCAAAGGCCCCAAAGCCCAATATGCACAACGTATCCGTTTCGACTATCGCAGCTACCTGATGTTCAGCGGCGAGGCCTACGACCAGACCTACGGCAAACGCGAGCCGATAATCCACGTCGTGGGCAAACCGATGTTCCAAGGACTGGTCGACGGCTTCCAACTGATGAACGCCGGCAGCCTCTACCGCTTCTACTTCCCCTACCAGCTGGCCTTCGGCCCCAACGGTTCGGGAAGCATACCTGGCTACACCCCGCTGATATACGAAATAGAGCTGCACGAGACCTACAACACCTGACGAAAGGTATTGGAAAACGAAAATCGCCCGCGGCATCGCGGGCGATTTTTTTATACAAAAACAACATTTTTCGACAATGTAAGTAAATTAGTTGTATATTTGCATCCGCAATCCAATTGAGTCGGATTGGTAAAACAATTGTAAATTAAACAATTTAGTTGCAATGAAGAACAAGTATTACGACCTGATTGACCAGACTTTCGACTTCCCGCAGGACGAATTCCGCACCGAAGAAGGCGAATTGATGTTCCACGACATACCGCTGATGGAAATCATCAAACAGTATGGCACACCACTGAAAATCACCTATCTGCCCAAAATCAGCTCGCAGATACAAAGGGCCAAGCGCCTGTTCAACGTCGCCATTGCCAAAACCGACTATCGCGGCACCTACAACTACTGCTACTGCACCAAGAGCAGCCACTTCGCATTTGTGCTGGAAGAGGCCCTGAAGAACGACATCAACCTTGAGACATCGTCGGCATTCGACATAAACCTGATACAGGAGTTGCACGCACAGGGACTGATCGACAAAGACAAAGTGATTGTGTGCAACGGATTCAAGAAAGAGCAATACATAGAGAACATCGTCGGCATCTTCAACGACGGCTTCCGCAACGTGATACCCGTGTTGGACAACAAGAACGAATACCACCTGCTCGACAGCACGCTGACCGACAACTCGGAGCCCATGCAGCTTGGCATACGTATAGCCTCGGAAGAGGAACCCAAGTTCGACTTCTACACCTCGCGCCTCGGCATCCGCTACCACGACATAGTGTCGTTCTACGAGGATCAGATAAAGCCGAACAAGAAATTCCACTTCAAGATGCTGCACTTCTTCATCAACACCGGCATACGCGACACCGCCTACTATTGGAACGAGCTGTCGAAGTGCGTCAACGTATACTGCGACCTGAAGCGCGTGTGCCCCGAGCTGGATTCGCTGAACATAGGCGGCGGCTTCCCGAGCAAGACGAGCCTAGCGGCGACCTACGACTACGAGTATATGGCCGAGGAGATACTGGCCCAGATAAAGAACATCTGCGCGCTGCGCGGCGTGGAGGAGCCCAACATCTTCACCGAGTTCGGTTCGTTCACCGTGGGCGAAAGCGGCGCAACATTATACAGCATATTGGACCAGAAGCAGCAGAACGACCGCGAGCTGTGGTATATGATAGACTCGAGCTTCATCACCACCCTGCCCGACACCTGGGGCATCAACCAGCGCTTCATCATGCTGCCCATCAACCACTGGGACTGCGAATACCAGCGCGTGTTCCTCGGCGGCCTGACCTGCGACTCGGAAGACTACTACAACGCCGACAGTCATGCCAACGCCATCTTCCTGCCCAAACTGCAGAAAGACTCGCCGCTATACATAGGATTCTTCCATACCGGCGCCTATCAGGAGAGCATAGGCGGCTACGGCGGCATACAGCACTGCCTCATTCCCGCCCCGAAGCATGTCATCATCGACAAGGATGAGAACGGCGAATACACCACCAAGCTCTTCGCCAAGGAGCAGAGCTACAAATCGATGCTTAAGATTTTAGGCTACTAGAAGCCGTTACTTGACAATCAGCGGCGAGGTGGCGACAGTGTCGGCGGTGTTTACCTGAAGGAGGTAAATGCCGCGGGGAATGCCGGCCAAAGGAACCGTGCATGTGCTGTCGGAGGGGTTGTAGGTGCCCATCAGCACTCCACGGCTGTCGTAGAGCTGCACAAGCTTCATGTTGGTACATTTCACCGTGACGCTGGTCATAGCGGGGTTGGGGAACACGTGCACCGTAGGCTGCACGGCATCGTCGTCGTCGAGGTCGTCGATGCCCACAGTCACGCCACGCGTGAAGTAGGGCTTGTAGCCCTGGGCAATGGCGGCAATGAAGGTCGACGAAGTGTTGACGCCCGACGGCACCTGGAGCACACCGTCGCCGTTGGCATCGGTGAAGGTGGCCGCATAGACCTGCAGGCTGACCGAGTCGATAATCGACACATAGGCATAGGGCACGGTGTGGACATTGACGGGGTTGTTGGTGTTGACAACTGTGAGATGCATAGTGCTGGCCTGGCCAAGCCACGGCATGAGCGAGGGGTCGCCCATGAGTTCGTAGATTTCCCAATAGTATTTCTTGAGCGATGTGTTGGAGGATTCGACCGACATGTTGCCGGCATAGACAATCTTGCCGGCAGTGACGGCACGATCGGCAAAAGGCTCGGCATTGTTATGGAACAGACGGTCGTAGGCGCCAAGCTTTGCCGCGTTGTAGTTGAGGTTCATGGAGCTGGAGATATTGTTGCGGACACCGACAGCCCAATAGAAGTCCTCGCTCCAATAGGTGTAGTTGGTGCCTCCGATATATCCGATGGCACCCTGACGGGCACCTCGGCGGATAAGAGCCTCGCCAAAGCACACCCCCTTGTCGAACTTGTTGGAGAGGCAGCAGTTGCCAATCATGAACGAAGGCTTGCCGGCATTGTTCATCGACGACACCTGTGAGACGGTGAACTCGGGGCACGACCATTCGTTCCAGTCGCCGTGGGCGCTATAGTTTATCCAGCCAACACCGTTGGTATAAATGTTGCGGAGGGCATTGGCAGCGGAGCGGCTGCTGCCGGTGACGGTGACACCGTCGGGGGCTGAATTGGTATTATTTTTATAATAGGTGACGGTAGAGAAGCCGTTGTTGGCATTAACATAGTGGAGGGCGGCATAGTCCATGGCGGGGTCGGCATAATTGTAGCCGTTGTCGCTGGTGTTGACATAATAAGTCTGGTCGACACCCGCGACGAGGACACCCTTGGAGAGGTAGCTTTCGTCGTCGAACATATATTTCTCATACTGGAGAGTCTTCATGGTTATATTGCCTAGCGACGTGGTGTCGGTGGCCGAGAAGCGGCCGGTATAGCAGTCGGGCAGGATGTCGCCCGAAGTCCATGAGACGAAGTAGAGGTCGGTGATATGGTCGTTGTATCCGCTCGATAGTCTGCTCTGGAAAGCGGGAATCTGCTCATTGTCGCCACAGATAATCAGGTAGGTAGGTGCAGGTGCGGCCTCAGTGGCATTGTTGTATAAGCCTTTGAGGTAGTTGGCCATGGCAGTATTGGTGTTGAGTCCTTGCTCGTCGGTGTAGACAACATCGACCAACATACCCTGCGTGCGCTTCCAGTTGGCAAAAGTCTCGAGGCGTCTGCAGCGGAGGCTGCTGGGAGCCATGATAATCATACGTATAGGCAGCGATGTCGTAGAGAGACCTTTGGTCGAGAAGAGCGTGTTCAGTGTGCTGCCTGCCGAGAAGGCCGGAGTATGGTAGCGACGGAAATGCTCCTCGGTGGCCGCCTGGTCGGGGTTGATATAACGCACTGTCACTTCTGCCTTGCGGCACACGACAGCCTTGCCGGTGACGGGATTGACGCTGACGGGCGAGAAGGTGAGCATGGCCAGCCGGCGGTCGCGGGCTATACCGGCCACTTCCACTTTGGCCAGCGGGCTTCCGAAGAAGGCATTGGTAGCATAGGCTGCGCTGTTTATGGTCACCGTGGGCTCGCTTCGGTCGGACTTGCTGCGCGATGGCTGCCTGGGCAGCAACGGTGTGGCGGTGCCGAGGTCGACAGTGTCGTAGACGGCCTCGTCGACAATCACCTCAATGTCGGAGCAGAAAGGAATGGTAAGCATATTGTTGCTCACCGGCACTTCGGGCATACCCACCTCACCTCCGGCAATATAGCCAGGCATAGTGAGCTGTAGATACTTGCTGCCACAAAGGCTTATGTCACCAGTGGCCAGTTCAGGCGTGCCGAAAGAGACGCGCAACTGCGTGAAGCTGTCCTCGACAACCTGTTGGGCACATAGCGTGGTAACCGCAGACAAGACTGCTGCAAAAAGAACTATCTTTTTCATATATTGAACATTTTATTTATTTCTTCATTTGGGGCCGTGATGGTTATCTGTTCGTGCGTCACGGGGTGCACGAACGTCAGTTTGTAGGCGTGAAGCGATATACTGCCGTCGGGATTGCTGCGCTCGGCACCGTATTTGAGGTCGCCCTTGATGGGACAACCTATGTTTGCCAGCTGACAGCGTATCTGGTGGTGACGGCCGGTTAGGAGGTTGACGTCGAGCAGATGGTAGCCGCCAGCACTGACTGCCACCTCGCGGTATTCGAGGCGTGCCAGCTTGGCGTTGGAACGGGCAGCACCGAAGACATAGCTTTTGTTGCGCTCCTCGTTCTTTACAAGCCAATTCTCAAGCAGTGCCGCCGGCTGGGGAGGCGCGTTCTTTACCACTGCCCAGTAGTGCTTCTCGAAGTTGCGATCCTGCAAGGCCTTCGACATACGTGAGAGGGCCTTGGAAGTCTTGGCCAACAGCACCACACCTGACACAGGGCGGTCGAGACGATGGATGACACCACAGTATACCTGACCAGGCTTGTTGTCACGCTCCTTGATATACGCTTTCACAAGCTCGGCAAGCGGCATGTCGCCGGTCTTGTCGCCTTGTGTTATCTGCCCTGGCAACTTGTTGATAGCCATCAGGTGGTTATCCTCGTAAAGTATCTGGTCACCTATCATCTTTAATCTTTAACCATTATACAATCTCCGCTATGGGACTTATGGCGTTGCGAACCTTGTCCTGTAGCTGCACGCTGATGGGGAAGTCGAGCGGCAGGAAGAGGTCGATGCGCGAGCCGAACTTGATGAAGCCCATCTCCTGGTTCTGCTTCACGGTATCGCCTTCTTTGGCGTAGCACACTATGCGGCGCGCCATGACGCCTGCCACCTGACGAATCATTATCCGCTTACCGTTGTTGAGGCGCATGCCCACCTCGGTACGCTCGTTCAAGTCGCTGCTCTTGGGGTATGAGGCCACAAAATAGTTGCCGCGACGGAACTTCACATATTCCACCACGCCGTCGCAGGGGTAGCGGTTCACATGCACATCGGTGCCACTCATGAAGATAGACACCTGCATGCACTCCTCCTTGAGGTAGGTCTTCTCGAACACCTGCTCGATGGTGACAATGGTACCGTCGGCCGGTGATATAAGTTCATTGGCACTCTCGGTGAAAATGCGGCGCGGTATGCGGAAAAACGACACGACCAAGAGGTCGAAAATCAACAATGCCACAAGGAAAATGGTATGGAACACCGTCCAGTGGTGCACCAGCAACAGCATGGCGAGCCATATTATAGCCGTAACGCCCAAAGTGAGCAATATTATCTTCCTTCCTTCGCGATGTATCTTCATATTTCAACAAAAAAAGCCAAGTAAACAAAAACCATAGGCACCGCTATCAGCAGGCTGTCGAAGCGGTCGAGGAAACCGCCGTGACCAGGCATTATCTTGCCACTGTCTTTCACACCCACCGAGCGCTTCAGCATGCTCTCCACCAGGTCGCCGAGGGTGTCAATGACGCTGCATATGAAGCCCAGCACCAGCCAGTGGTACCAGGCGATGCCGTGATTGAAGAGCGGTCCGATGAATACTGCCACCAGCAAGGTGATGACCACTCCGATGGCGGTACCCTCCCAGGTCTTTCCAGGCGAGTGGCGTTCCCACATCTTGTGCTTGCCGAGCAACGAGCCACCCATATAGGCACCGTTGTCGTTCATCCACACCATGATGAGCACCATCACCAACACATTGAGTTGTTCGTGCAGCAGCGGCATCAGGCCTAGCGGAATGGCAGCGTAGAACATAGGCACCATGGTGTAGGCCGCATCGCGGAATGGCTGCTCGCTGTGGTACCACAGCTGAACTATGGCCGATATGCCGAACACCACCGGCAGCAGCACTATGGCGGCACCTATCAGCTTAAGTCCATTCACTCCCGGCAGCGCCTGCATGCCTATCAGCGACAGCAGCGTTATCACGGTAAAGGCGTAGCCCAGCGGACGGCAGGGCGTGGCACCCTGAAGGGCGACAATGCGGAAGAATTCGAAGGTGCAGCCGCAAGCCACAAACATCAGGAAGGCGCCGAAGATGACGGCACCAAGGGTGGGGTTCTTCAGCAGTGCACCGCTATAGATGCATCCCAGGAACAGCACCACATACACCACGGCGCTTGCCGCTCTAACCCAGAAATTCTTCATACCTCTTCAAAGTCTTTTTTATCATCGTTGTCGCTCTGTTCGTCGGCATCCTCGGCCGCCTCGGCCGTCTCGGCGGGAGTCTCCCACGGACGCGGGCCATAGATGCGCTCCAAATCCTCGCGGAAGAGCACCTCCTTGTCGTAGAGCTGCGTGGCCAACTCGTCCAGCTGCTCGCGGTGGCTCAACAGCAACTCTTTGGCCTTGGCATAGGCCTCCTCTACCATACGCTTCACCTCGCGGTCGATGGCCTCGGCAGTCTTCTCGCTGAAGGGCTTGGTCAATCCCCAGTCGCTCTGTCCCGTGCTGTCGTAGAAGCTTATGTTGCCTATCTCGGGGCTCATGCCGTAGTAGGTCACCAGCGCCTGTGCCATCTTGGTGGCACGCTCTATGTCGTTCAAGGCTCCGGTGCTTATCCTGCCATACACTATCTCTTCCGACGCACGGCCGGCCATCAGCGAGGTCATCTCGTCGAACATCTGTTCGTAGGTGGTTATCTGGCGTTCCTCGGGCAGGTACCAGGCGGCGCCGAGGGCTTTGCCTCGCGGCACAATGGTCACCTTCACCAGCGGGTTGGCCCAGCGCAGCAGCCAGCTCACCGAGGCGTGACCGCTCTCATGGTAGGCTATGGTGTGCTTCTCCTGGTCGGTGAGCACCTTGGTGCGCTTCTCGAGGCCACCGACAATACGGTCGACGGCGTCGAGGAAGTCCTGCTTGTCTATCTGTTTCTTGTTCTTGCGGGCGGCACAGAGGGCGGCCTCGTTGCACACGTTGGCAATGTCGGCACCGCTGAAGCCAGGCGTCTGCTTGGCCATGAAGGCGCGGTCCACATACTGTTCGCTTTCCTTGTCTTTGTTGAGCTTCAGGTTCTTCATGTGGACGGCGAAGATAGCCTTGCGCTCCTCGAGGTCGGGCAGCTCGACGTATATCTGGCGGTCGAAACGGCCGGCACGCAGCAGGGCCTTGTCGAGCACGTCGGCGCGGTTGGTGGCGGCCATCACTATCACGTTGGTGGTGCTCGAGAAACCGTCCATCTCGGTAAGCAGCTGGTTCAGCGTGCTCTCACGCTCGTCGTTGCCGCCGGTGATACCGTTCTTGCCACGGGCACGGCCCACGGCGTCTATTTCGTCGATGAACACTATGCAGGGGGCCTTCTTCTTGGCTTCCTCGAACAGACCACGCACTCGCGATGCACCTACGCCAACGAACATCTCCACGAAGTCGCTGCCGCTCATCGAGAAGAAAGGCACGCCGGCCTCGCCAGCGACAGCTTTGGCCAAGAGGGTCTTACCCGTACCCGGAGGGCCTACAAGCAGCACACCTTTGGGAATCTTGCCACCGAGGTCGGTATAGCGTTTGGGATTCTTCAGGAAGTCGACCACCTCCATCACCTCTTCCTTGGCGCCCGCCAGTCCGGCCACGTCCTTGAAACTGACGTTGTTCTGCTTGGTGGCATCATACTGCTTGGCGTTCGAGCGGCCGAAGCCGAAGATGCCGCCGCCGAAACCGCCGCCACCGCCGTCGCCACCCATCTGGCGGCGCGAGATGGCGCTCATAATCCAGAAGAAGAAGATAAGCATCAGCAGCGGTCCGAAGAACACCATTATGTCCTTCCACGCGTTGCTGCGAGTCTCTATCTTGTAGCTGATATGCTCGCCGGTCTTCTCCTCCACGATGGAAAGCTCTTTGTCGAAATGCTCGTAGTTGCCTATGTTGTAGACGTAGTAGCCCTGTTCGCCCCTCTGTCCCGTAATCGTGCGGGTGATGATGTCGCGGTAGGCTACGGTGTCGCGGTTCACCACGTCGCGCTTTATGCGTATCTCGGCATATTCCTGGTTGATGACGGTGATGCTCTCGTAGTCGTGCTTCTCCAGTATCGGCTCGAGGCGTTCCCATGTGATAGGCTGTTTGCTCGCCGAGCCGCCACCGCCGAAGAGTCCATACATCAGGCTAATCAAGATGACGACATATACGACATATATCAGTTTCGACCACCACGGGCGTTTGCCGCGGTCGGGCCTGTTGGGCTTGGGTTGCTGTTGGTTGTTATTCTGTTGTTGTGCCATTAGTTCTTAACTCTTGATTCTTAACTCTTGACCGAAACCGACACTTCCTCGCCGTCGCTCCACAGTTCGTCGAGGCGGTAGAAGGCGCGCTTCTCTTTCTGGAATATGTGCACCACCACGTCGAAGTAGTCCATCAATATCCATTCGGCGTTCTGGTAGCCCTCCACCTTGTGGGGGTTCAAGCCGGTGGCTTTCTTCACCGTCTCGTGCACGGCGTCGCTCAATGCCGACACGTGCGACGGCACGTTGCCGGTGGCTATCACGAAAAACTCGGCCGGTGCGCCATGCACCTTGCGCAAATCAAGGATGCGCACATCCTCGGCTTTCTTCTCATCCATTGCCTGTGCCGCCAATCGGGCCAGCACCATCGATTCTTTCTCTTTATTTGTCATTGTTCTTTTATATTCGCTGTCAGTATTCTCACCCCCTCGCGTTCCTCTATATCCACCCTCACATAGCGCTCGGGCAACAACTCCTCCACCTTCTCGGTCCACTCCGTGAAGCAGTAGCAACCGCTGTAGAAGTATTCTTCGTAGCCTATGTCGTAGGCCTCGGCCACCGACTTCAGGCGGTAGAAGTCGAAGTGGTACACCGGCTCGCCGTCGCGGTCGCTGTATTCGTTGACGATGGCGAAGGTGGGACTGCACACATTGTCCTCCACCCCCAACTCGGCGCAGAGTTCCTTTATCAGCGTGGTCTTCCCCACCCCCATCTTGCCGAAGAAGGCGAAGAAACGGTCGTCACTGAAATCTTCCAGCAACTTCCGTGCCACCTCCGGCAACTGCCCTATGCTATGTATTTCAACTTTCAATTCTCAACTTTCAACTTTATCTCAGCCTGTCGGCCGCCCTCACTTTCATCTCATCTTTCTTGATGCCGCGGTGTGCCAGCACGAAGAACACTATGGCCACTATCGGGGCATAGGCACCCGCGAGCCAAGTCACCTTGGGGTCGCCGCAGCCCATGGCCTGCACCATCGCCTTGCCGTAGGCGTCCACGGCCCAGAAGAAGAGCAGGAAGACATATACGACGTTGAGTATGAATCCCACAGCCACCACGCGCATCTGGCGCACGCGATTCTTGTAGAGGAAGATGCTCAGCAGAGCAATGGCACCCACCATGATGGCCAGCGTCACCAGCGGCCAGGTCTTGAAGCCGCTCATCTTCTGGCTGTAGTCTATCGTCGCGCCCAGCGTGAGCAGCTGTTCTTCGTTCAGCGTCACCTCGCCACGGGGCAACAGGTTCAACTCCGACTGCACCTGCTGCTGCATCGTCTCGACCTCGGCCTGGTATGCCGCCACGGGTGTCATAAAGCACAGTGCCATGCAGCATGCTGCCAGCACCAACCAGAAACTCTGTATTCTCTGTAACATAATGTCAACTTTCAATTTTCAACTTTCAATTCAGAAGCCTTGCGGGTCTTGTCCACCACGGTGGCGTTCTCCACGAACATGAAGCCCGGGTTGCCGCGCATCATGGTCTCTATGGCCGTGGCGTCGGCAAAGAGGTAGTCGAGCCCCGTGATGCCGTTGTCGGCCATCCAGGCCTGCACCTCTTCGGCCAGCGCCGAGGTGAGCATCACTATGCGTATGCCGTTGTCCTCGGCCAGGCGCAGCGCCGTCTTCACCTCGCGCACGCCCTTCTCGTCGACGTCGGCCAGGTGGTGCACGGTGACAATCACCAGGCCGTCCTCGGCGGGCAGCAGGTCGGCGGCACGATCCTCGCCCTCGAGGTCGAGCATCGAGAAGCCCGGAGCCTTCACCTCGAAGGGTTCGTCGCTGGTCGACTGCAGTATCTCCCAGCGGTCGAAGTCCTTATACTCGTCGGGCACCGACGCCCAGTCGCCGTTCAGGTAGTCGACCATGCGTTCCTCGCCGGTCTCCACGTTGCGCATCAGCATGTGGTTCATCGGCTCGCGCACCTCTATCATGTTGTTGCCGATCTTCCAGGGGCGGAAGTCGATAACAGGCTCGTGCTTGATGTTGTAGATGCCGAACACCAGCATGGCGGCAACGGCCACGAGCATGATGATGGCGTCGCGCTCGAAGCGGCGCTTGCGGCGCATGTTGCGCGTCAGGAATATCCATGCCGTAGGCACGTCGAGGGCAATGTTCTTCCAGAAGGTCTGCCAGTTGGTGAGCTTCACGGCGTCGCCGAAGCAGCCGCAGTCGGTCACCTTGTTGGTCAGCGCATCCATGAAGGTGGTCACGGTGAAGAAGAGCATCATGAGCACCAGCAGCCAGGCCGACAGACGGCGGAAGCTGTTGGTGATGAGCAGCACACCCACCAGGAACTCGGCGCATATCAGGCCCATCGACAACACTCCGGCCAGCGGCAGGGCCCACTCGAAGGTCAGTCCGCCGATGCTCCAGGCTGTCATGTATTCCTGCACCTTGAAGGTGGTGCCCATCGGGTCGACCCCCTTCACAAACGACGAGAAGAGGAACACCAGTCCCACCACCCATCGGCAAATCACGTTCAACGTGTAGTTCAGATTTGTGTCTTTCATTTCTTTTATTCTTTATCACGGCGAATTTAACGAATTATACGAATTAGCCGTATCCTTTCTTATTCTTTGCAAATTACTCGAATTTCAACAACTGCACCTATTCGAGTAATTCGCTTTCAATTAACCTGCGTAGCAATTCGTTCAATTCGCATAATTCGCCGTTTATTTAACACCTATTCGAGTAATTCGCTTTCAATTGACCTGCGTAGCACAATTCGTTCAATTCGCATAATTCGCCGTTCATTTAACATCTGCCGCAAGCCGTATCAAACAGAACAGCGAGTAGTTGACAATGTCCATGTATCCGCCTTCGACGCCCTCGCTCACCAGCGTCTTGCCGTCGTTGTCCTCTATCTGCTTTATGCGGCGCAACTTCATCAGTATCAAGTCCACCATCGAACTCACACGCATCTGGCGCCAGGCTTCGCCGTAGTCGTGGTTCTTGGCCAGCATCAGCTCGAGCGTGGCATTCAGGTGCTTGTCGTACAGCCTCATAGCCTCATCCAGCGACAGCTCCATCGGGTCGTCGCTTTCCACTTTCAGCGTCCCGCTTTCCACCTCTGCCTGTATCAGCGCCATCACGGCATAGTTGACCATTGCCACAAACTCGCCACGGATGTCGTCGCCCACGCGGTTCTCGCCGCTCTCCTGGATGCTGCGTATGCGGCTGGCCTTGATGAATATCTGGTCCGTCAGCGACGGCAGACGCAGCACACGCCACGACGTGCCGTAGTCGCGCGTCTTCTTCTCGAACAGCGTCCGGCACACCGCCGCCTGCTGCTCTATCTCTTTCTTTGTATTTGGATTCTCTGTCACGTTTTTATTCATATTTTGCTTATAACGCCAGTCCGTTTTCTTTATTGTATATTTAAATAAAAAAGTTTTTCAACGACCATGAAAAGGCCCTTTTTTGTAACTAGATTTTTAGTTACGTTTTAACATTTCAACTCTCTCTGCCGCCCGTCGAACCCCACAATGGAAATCAGGCAGTTACGGCAATATTTTTACACACAACCCTCTGTATCAGTGCGCAGTAGCCGACAAATAAACACCTAACTGCCTATGACACAGCACCCTCTCTATACCCTCTCTTACTATACGCCTTATATTCCCATTATATACATTTTCATTAGTAAGAGATGTTAATTTTAACATTAGGCTGATATAATTAC
>JAFXUY010000060.1 GCA_017524785.1 Bacteroidales bacterium
ACAAGGACTCTGTCTTCGACTTCCCCACCCCCTACCCCGACTTCGACCTGCCGGCACTGAACCGCTACGCCCACGAGAAAGGTATCCGCCTCATCATGCACCACGAGAGCAGTTCGTCGGTAACCAACTATGAGCGCTTCATGGAGAGGGCCTATAACCTGATGAACCAGTATGGCTACGACGCCGTGAAGAGTGGCTATGTGGGCCACATCGTGCCCCACGGCGAGCACCATTACAGCCAGCCCATCATCAACCACTACCACCGCGCCATCGTCGAGGCCGCCAGGCACCACATCATGGTCAACGCCCACGAGGCAGTGCGCCCCACCGGCCTCTGCCGCACCTGGCCCAACATGATTGGCAACGAGAGCGCCATGGGCACCGAGTTCCGCGGACGCATCAATCCCGGCCACACCACCATCCTGCCTTTCACACGCCTGCAGGGCGGCCCGATGGACTACACGCCGGGCATCTTCGAGACCGATATGGAGAAGAACGCTCCTTGGAACCACGACCTCATGCGCCACACCATCTGCAACCAGCTGGGACTCTATGTCACCTTCTATTCTCCTTTGCAGATGGCTGCCGACTTCCCCGAGCACTATGAACCATATATGGACGCTTTTCAGTTTATCAAGGACGTTGCCGTCGACTGGGACACCAGCATCTACCTCTATGCCGAGCCAGGCGACTATATCGTCACCGCCCGCAAGCCCAAGGTGTCAACGCTCAACCAGGCCGCCGAGGGAGTGGGCACACTGCCAGACGGCAAGAAAGGTGTCATCAGCAACGCTGCCCGCTACGTATATGCAATAGACAATCTAGATAACCTAGACAATCTAGATAATCTAAAACCTTTAGACACTTGGTACATCGGCGGCATCACCGATGAGAACGCCCGCGAGGTGGATATAAAGCTCGACTTTTTGAAACCGGGCGTAAAATACGAGGCCACCATTTATGCCGACGCCAAGGACGCCAGCGGCTATGTCTCCGACGTAACCATAGGCTGGGAAGCCGCACAGAAAGAAGGCTATAACCCCAAGGCCTATACCATCACCAAGAAGACCGTTACCAAGAAGAGCGCACTGAAACTCCGTATGGCCCCATGCGGCGGCTTCGCTGTAAGTATCCGCGAACGTACCGACAAATAGCGACACGTTATGAAACGCCGGGCCTACCTATTTCTCATTGCCGTGCTTTTTGTTTCGTGCGGCAGCAAAGTCCATATTGTGCAACCTACCGTCGAGATGCAGGATGGCTCTATTCCGCTGGCTACCGCCGAGCCACGTTTCAGTTGGCAGTATGAAGCCGAGGTGAATAATGTGGTGCAGGTGGACTACCGCATCATCGTGGCCAACAGCGAGGAGAATGCAAAGAAAGGCGTCGGCGACCTGTGGGACTCGAAGATTGTAGAGTCAAACAGGATGCTATATATCCCCTACGGGGGCAAGCCGTTGAAGAGCCGTGACCGCTGCTGGTGGAAGGTGTACACCACCGTCACCTACGGCGAGCATAATAGGAAGAAAAGTCTCGAGAGCGAGGTGCAGCACTTCGAAATCAGCCTTCTCTCGTCCGACGACTGGCGTGCGCACTGGATTGGTCGTGACTACGAGGACGACATAGTGGAGGGTCACACCGCCATCGCCGCCCGTTACCTGCGGAAGGAGTTCACCCTGAAAGGCGATATTGATAAAGCCCGACTTTACATCAGCGGCTTGGGAGTATACTCGGCGTATATCAACGGTGCCGAGGTGGGAATGACCGAGCTCCTGAAGCCTACCCTCAGCGACTACACCCGCCGCATCTACTTCAACGCTTACGATGTGACCGATATCGTCCGTGACGGCGATGCCAACGCAGTGGGCGTCATCCTCGAGGGTGGACGCTTCACCACCGTGCGGCACGACACCAACTATCTCGAATGGTGCGGCATCAACCACGCCGCCCATTACGGCTTGCCCCAACTGCTGATGCAGCTGGAGGTAACCTACAAGGACGGAACCACCGACACCATAGTTAGTGGCGAAGGCTGGAAAATCACCAACCGAGGACCTATTCGCAAGAGCAACGAGTTCGACGGCGAGACCTACGACGCTCGCCTTGACCTCGGCGACTGGACACAGCCACATTACAACGACAGCCAGTGGGAAGATGCAGTTGTCGACTACGACCGCCAGAATATGTACCGTGAGGACATCTATAATCCCCGCCACAGGGTGTCCCGTGAATATCCTGTTCAAACTGGCAGTCCACTGCCTGACAACTATCAGCGACCAGACCCGATGCGGCTCCTTACGCCGCAGCCTAACCCTAACATCACGGAGCAAGGGCTGCTGAGACCTGTGGCGCTCTTCCGGAAAGGAGATAAATGGATAGTAGACATGGGGCAGAACATGGTGGGGGTGATGACTGCAGCTATGTCAGGGATGCATAACGGCGACACCATTACTTTCCGCTATGCCGAATTGCTCAATGCCGACAGCACACTTTACACCGCCAACCTCCGCTCAGCGGAATGCACTGACCGATATATTGCCGCCGGCTCTACCGATGTATGGTACCCGATGTTTGCATACCATGGCTTCCGATATGTGGAGATAACCGGATTGCGTGGTCAGCCAAATCCAGACGACTTTATAGGACAAGTCCTTTATGACGAGATGCCTATGACGGGCACCTTCGAGACATCAAACGACATCATCAACACTGTCTACCGCAACGCCACATGGGGCATCCGCGGCAACTACCGCTCCATGCCCACCGACTGCCCCCAGCGCGACGAGCGCATGGGCTGGACCGGCGACCGCACCACCGGATGCTACGGCGAGAGCTTCGTCTTCGACAACCACCGCCTCTACGCCAAGTGGCTGCAGGACCTCGAAGACAGCCAGTGGGAAAACGGCTCACTCCCCGATGTCGCTCCCGCCTACTGGCGCAACTACACCGACAACATGACATGGCCAGGTGCCTTCATCACGGTGGCTAACATGCTCTACATCCGCTACGGCGACCTGGAGCCTGTCCGCACGCATTACGATGCAATGAAACGTTGGTTGCTACACATGAAGAAATATTACCTCAAGGACGGCATCCTCATCCGCGACACCTACGGCGACTGGTGCGTGCCGCCCGAAAGTCCCGAACTGATACACACCCGCGACACCAACCGTATGACCTGGCCCGCCAACCTCTCCACGCCGTATTACTATCTATACTGCAAACTCATGAAAGGATTTGCAGCTAAGATTGGTAACTATGCAGATACGGCCTACTTCGAGAATGAGATGGACTCCGTCAGAAGTGCCTATAATGCCCGCTACCTCGATACCCATCACGGCTGCTACAGCAACAACACCGTCACAGCCAACCTCCTGCCGCTGGCTTTCGGCATGGTACCTGAAGAACTGGAAGACAAAGTCTTCGCCAACATCATTGACAGGACCATGGACGACTTCGGCGGTCACGTATCCACCGGCGTGGTGGGCATCCAGCAGTTGATGACCACCCTTACCGAACACGGCCGCGGCGATTTGGCGTTAAGGATTGCCACCGACACCACCTATCCCAGCTGGGGATATATGGTCAAGCATGGAGCCACCACCATCTGGGAGCTTTGGAATGGCGACACTGGCGACCCTTCGATGAACAGCGGCAACCATGTGATGCTCCTCGGCGACCTCATCCCGTGGTACTATTCCTACCTCGGCGGCATCCGTGGCTTCAATGGTTACAGTCGTATCATCCTCAAACCCTATTCATTGGAAGGACTCCAACGCGTCACTTGTTCCTATAACTCGGTGTCGGGTCGTATAGAAAGCAACTGGCGACGCAAGGGCGATGTCTTCGAGTGGGACATCCTTATTCCCCCAAACAGAACAGCCGAGGTGTGGCTCCCCACCGCCGACGGCTACGAACTACTGAAACTCACCAGCGGCCGCCACCACCTTAAATCGACGCTGAAATGAAAGCAAGATTTATTTTAGGGCTGTTGCTGGTGGTGGCGCTGTCCACCAATGGACAGCAGTTTATAGGTTGCCGCACCGATTTATCATCAACCCGGACACCGGGCGGCTGGGCGGAGACGCCCATGCTGCGGAAGACTTTCACCGTGACGGCCAGCGATTTGGAACACTACGACTTCCAGACCCTTCAGTTCACCGTCGATGTCACCTCGCTCGGTTACCACGAGCTGTACATCAACGGGACGAAAGTGGGTGATTATGTTCTCCAGCCTGCCGTCTCGCAACTCGACAAACGGGTACTCAAGGTGACCTACGACATCAAACCCTATATCCATGAGGGTGACAACGAGATTATGCTCTGGCTGGGGCAGGGATGGGGCCGCATCTATGGCACTCCGGCGGTGGCAAAGGCAGAAGTTATCAGGTGTGTCTCCGACGGAGAATGCGGATTATTGTATATGCTCGCTTGGACCGACAGCACCTGGGAGGCATCTCCCAGCGGCTACAGCTATACCGACAACTGGCAACCCCTACACTTCGGTGGTGAGAGACTCGACGCCAGGGTAAAGCCCGACTGGCGCCACGCGTCGGTCTATGATGCCAAGGACATCATCGTCTCATGCCAGGAGTTCGAAGGCAACCGTATCGTAGATGTTCTTGAACCAAAGACAATCCAACTGCTGGCCGACGGTTCTACACTCCTCGACTTCGGACGCGTGGTTACAGGCTGGTTCGATGCCATTTTCCACCCCGTTACACCTAAAGGGCAGGAGATTGTGATAGAATACCTTGATCACTTGGACGCCAAACCGCCGTTCACAGAAAAAGACATCTATATTGCGGATGGCGGAGCCTACCACCACTTCTGCAACCGATTTCACACCCACACCTTCCGCTATGTCCATATTACAGGAGCAGGCCGTTTTGAAAGCCACTACCAGGCCCTCCAAATCTCTGCTGTCGACCCCGACTCCGGTGCCACATTTTCCTGCTCCGATTCGCGCCTCAACGCCATCCACGATATGGTGAAGTACACCCTCAGCTGCCTCACCTTCAGTGGATATATGGTCGATTGTCCGCATATAGAGCGCATGGGCTACGGCGGCGACGGCAACTCCTCCACCATGACCCTCCAGACCCTCTGGAACGTCAGCGACATTTATGCCAACTGGCTTACAGCCTGGGGTGACGCGCAACTCACCTCCTCCACAAAAGACGGTGTCTTGGTGGAAAATCTCGACGAAGGTGACCTGCCCTATGTGGCACCCGCCTTCCGCACCGGCGGTGGACCCTACTGGAGCGGCTTCATCATTAAAGCTCCTTGGCGCACCTATATCAATTACGGCGCCCTTGCTCTCATCCGGCGCCATTACTATCAGATGAAACGCTGGCTTCGGTTCGTCGAAAATCACTGCGTCGACGACATCCTCCAGCCTTGGCCCGACACCGAACGGCGCAGCTGGTTTCTCGGCGACTGGGCTGTCCCCGAAGGGGTCGACAAAGGCGGCGAAAGCGTATTGCATGTCAACAGTTGCTTCCTCAGCGAATGCCTCGCCGACATGGTCCAGATGGCCAACCTGCTGGGTCGTACAACCGATGCCGAACGCTTCGACTCCTGGCGACAGCGCCTCAACGCCTCCATCCACCGCCACTTTTATCATTCCGAGAGCCACACCTACGCCAACGGCACCCCCCTCGACCAATGCTACGCCCTCCTCCTCGGCATCCCGCCCGACAGCGCCACCGCCGCCGCTGTCAAGGAGCAACTACTAAAGGACTGCCACGGCAAGTACCGCGACCACATAGCCGCCGGCCTTATGGGTGTACCCATCTTCACCGAGTGGTGCATTCGCGAACGGCAGACCGACCTCATGGCCACCATACTGCGCCAGCCCGACTACCCCGGCTACCTCAACATGATAAACCAAGGTGCCACCACCACCTGGGAGTCGTGGGACTGCGGCCGTCCCGGCAAGGAGGACCGCAGCCGCGTGCACAACTGTTATAACGGCATCGGAATTTGGTTCTACCAGGCGTTAGCCGGCATCCGTCCCGACCCCGAGCATCCCGGCCACAAGCACTTCTTCATCGACCCGCAGCCCTGCAAGGATGTTGACTGGGTGAAATGTACCAAGCCCACTCCATATGGTACTATCAAGGTCGAGATTGTAAATGGAGAATTGGCAGTTGAGGTGCCAGAAAACACTACCGCCACGGTGTTCCCCGGAAGTCCGAGAGAGCGCACCGTGGCGGCAGGCAAATGGGTAATCCCAATCAAATAGATTATTTCAGACAAGCAAGATAGCGATGGATAGTCTCCTCGATGCCCAAGTATAGGGCGTCGCTAATAAGGGCGTGTCCTATGCTCACCTCGTCCACCCACGGTATCTGCTGGTGGAAATAGGCCAAATTCTCAAGCGAGAGGTCGTGTCCGGCATTAAGACCAAGACCGCAGTCGCGGGCCACCTTAGCTGCCTCTACGAAGGGTTTGACAGCCTCCTCGCGGCCGGTAGCATAACCACTGGCGTAACTCTCGGTATACAGTTCAACACGGTCGGTGCCAGTCTTGGCGGCCATCTCTATCATCTTGGGGTTGGCATCGATAAAGATACTCACACGGATGCCACATGACTGGAACTCCTTGACGACATCGCAGAGATACTCTTGGTTCTTGACGGTGTCCCAGCCGGCGTTACTGGTCAGCACGCCTTCGGCGTCGGGCACCAGCGTTACCTGTGTGGGGCGGATTTCCTTCACCAAATCAATGAAGCCGTAAGGTTTGCTCTTGGAAATACCTTTAGGGTTGCCCTCGATGTTGAACTCGGTAGTGACGATGGGCTTTATGTCATACACGTCGGCGTAGCGGATATGACGCTCGTCGGGACGTGGATGTACGGTGATACCCTGTGCGCCGAAACGCTCACAGTCGATGGCAAACTGCTTTACATTAGGGGTGTTGCCGCCTCGCGCATTGCGTATTGTGGCCACCTTGTTAATATTAACGCTCAGCTTTGTCATTTCTATTTAAGTTTGAATTCCTTCTTTATGGTATCCACCATATCCAGTTTTTCCCAGCCGAAGAACTGCACTTTCTTCTTGCGCTTGCGGCCGGCGGCATCGTAGACCTCCACCTGTGCCTCGTATGGGTCGCGGCCCATGTGGCCATAGGCGGCAGTAGGGCGGAAGATGGGGTTCTTCAGTCCGAAGCGCTCCACTATGGCGTAGGGGCGCAGGTCGAAGAGTTTCTTCACGCGGGCGGCAATCTCGCCGTCGCTCATTTTCACCTTGGCTGTGCCGTAGGTGTTGACATAGAGACCCACCGGCTCCGCAACGCCGATGGCATAGGCCACCTGCACCAAAGCCTCGTCGCAGAGGCCTGCAGCCACAAGGTTCTTGGCGATATGGCGCGTGGCGTAGGCTGCCGAACGGTCGACCTTCGAGGCATCTTTGCCGCTGAAGGCTCCTCCGCCGTGGGCGCCGCGACCACCGTAGGTGTCGACGATTATCTTGCGGCCCGTGAGGCCGGTATCGCCGTGGGGACCACCGATGACGAACTTGCCCGTAGGGTTGACGTGAAGCTTGTAGTCTTTCTTTGCGAAGAGTTTCTGTGTGGCCTTGGGCAGACGTTTCACCACTCGCGGCAGCAGTATCTTCTCCACATCGGCACGTATCTGTTTCTGCTCCACGTCGGGGTCGTGCTGGGTGCTGACAACGATGGCGTCGATGCGCTCGGGCTTGCCGTCGTCGCTGTACTGCACCGTCACCTGGCTCTTGGCGTCGGGACGCAGATAACGCATCTGCTTGCCCTCGCGGCGTATCTTGCCGAGCTCGATGAGGATAATGTGCGCCAGGCAGATGGGCAGTGGCATCAGCTCGTCGGTCTCGCGGCAGGCATAGCCGAACATCATGCCTTGGTCGCCGGCGCCCTGGTTCTTCTTCTCCTTGCGGCTGACGCCTTGGTTGATGTCCTGACTCTGCTCGTGTATGGCGCTGAGCACGCCGCAGCTCTCCGATTCGAATTTATACTCGCCTTTGGTGTATCCGATGCCCTTGATGACATCGCGCACGGTGGTCTGCACATCGACATATCCGTTGCACGAAACCTCGCCGCTGACCACGGCAAGGCCGGTGGTCACCAGAGTCTCGCAGGCAACATGGCTCTCTGGGTCGTGACGTAGAAATTCATCCAACAGCGCATCGCTGATTTGGTCGGCCACCTTGTCGGGATGGCCCTCACTGACACTTTCTGAAGTGAAGAAATAGCTCATTTTGTTACATTTTATTAGTTAAAACTTACTTTTAAATGTAACAGATTTGGGAATGAAGTCGCCATTGAACAACGCTTTAGCATTTTTTATTTTGTGGTTTATTCCTTTCAGTCATAGACCACTCAGTGGTTGCAATCATTACAAATCTATCCACATTTGCGGATGCAAAGATACAACTTTTTTCCGTATCTGACAAAAATTAATGTTGCAGGCGGTGATAGTGGCAGCAGAGCAACTCGCTGTTGTCGTCGTAGAGGTGCAGGCCGGAGCCTTCGCAGTAGCGCCAGACTTTGCAGTCCTTGCACTGTCCTTTGCGGGCCCACGAGCGGTCGCGCATCACCTGAAAACGGTTCTGCCACACCTCCCAGAAATCATCCTTGTATATATTTCCCTGATCCATGTGGCTGCGCACCGAGGTGCAGCCGCTGATGCCGCCGTCGCAACGGATCGAAGCCACCTCGACGCCACTGCGGCAGAAGAAGAAGTGGTCGCGCACCTTCTGCTCGTACTCGCCAAGGAAACCCTCGCAGGCGTAGCTGACGTCAAGGATTGCGTTATTGCGTGAATGTGTTAATGCGTTAGTATTTTCCTCTCGGCTCTCTTTGATAAAATCCAGCAAGCCACGGAACTGATCGTCGCTGAACTGAAGCTCAGGATTCCCGGCGGCACGTCCCATTGGGAAAATGCTGAACAGACGCCAGGCGGGAACACCGAGTGATATGAGATATTCTTTAAACTCTTTCAAGTGGGGATAGTTGCGGGGATTGACGCAGGTGACCACATCCCACAGAATACCCTTTGTCTGTGCCAGCAGGCGTATGGCATTCGTCGCCTTCTCAAAGCTCTGCGGATGACGGCGTATCCAGTTATGCTGCTCTTCAAAACCGTCGAGGCTGACGGTGATGCTGTGCATGCCGCTGGCCATGAGCGAAGCCAGCCGCTTTTCGTCCAACAGGAAGCCGTTGGTGACCACGCCCCAAGGGTACTCGCGGCGGTAGAGTTCGAGACCTACTTGTTCCAAGTCGTCGCGCAGCAGGGCCTCGCCGCCGGTGAAGATGATGAAGGTCTTGTGGGGGTCGACATGCGGCGTGATGGTGTCTATTACCCGCAGGAAGTCCTCGGCGGGCATGTCCTTCACCGCAGGGGCTACCTTACAGTCGCTCCCGCAGTGGCGGCACGACATATTGCACCGCAGCGTGCACTCCCAGAAGAGGGTGCGCAACGGATGCAGCTGTTCATGCGTGCGCCGCAGCGAGCGCTGTAACTCAAGACCTACACGTTGACGAAAAGAAAGAGACATTCCTCAATTTCCGGGATTATAGGTCGACTCTGGGACGCCATACATCAGGTGTATCTGGTCGTCCTCGTCGTCCTTATTGCAGGCCGTGAAGCCCATCAAACCCATCAGGGCAATCAGCAGCCAGTGCTTAGCTTTTAGGAACTTGATTTTCATAACGTTATGTATTTATTTCTTTTCCAGCTTAATGTCGACCTGCTTGTTGAAAGTGCCCTGATTCCAGCCGCCGGCATTGCTCTTGTCGACATCGTCGGGGGTTACCTGCATCTCGACCATACGGTTCTTGAATTCGCCGTTCTTTTTGCCGTCGGTGTCGCGCACCATCAGGCGCACCTGCTCTTGCGGGATGCCGCTGTTCTTAATCTCGAAACGACCGTTTTTGTCGGTCTTAACCGAAGTATTCTCCAGCCAGTTGCTGATAGCCTCGGCGTCGCCCTGCAGCTCGCCGTTCTTCACCTCCATGTTGCGCTCCAGCATGTTGACGCGGATATCCTTCACAGGCTTGCCCTGCGCGTCCTTCACCTGGCCGCGAATCTGGAAGTCCATCGTCGGCACACCGTACATCAGGCGCATCTCGCCGCGGTCGCGCACGGCAGGTTCGGGTTCTTTCTCGGGCTCTGCCAACTGCTTGTGGCAGTGGCACGAAGACAATCCCATGGCGCCCATCACGGTGACGAGCAGCCAATTCTTAAGTTTCAGGAATTTAACTTTCATGTAAAAAATAACGTCGATGTTTTGAAAATATTGTGTATCTTTGCAACCGATTTCAAAGAACGACTAATGGCGAAAACGATAATAGCAGGTCCCTGCAGCGTCGAGAGCCGCGAGCAGCTGCGCGATGTCACCGCAGTGTTGAGCCGTATGCCGCAGGTAACCTTGATTCGCGCCGGTGTGTGGAAGCCGCGCACCCGTCCGGGAGGTTTCGAAGGGCTCGGCGAACCGGCACTGCAGTGGATGCACGAGCTTGCACTTGAGTACGGCGTGCGCTACTGCTGCGAGGTTGCTCGTCCCGAACATGTGGAACTCTGCCAGCGCCACGGCATCGACACCGTATGGCTCGGCGCCCGCACCACCGCCAACCCCTTCATGGTCGAGGAGATATGCGAAGCTCTGAAGGGCAGCGGGATGAGCGTGCTGGTGAAGAATCCTGTATGTCCCGACGCACGGCTGTGGCTCGGCGCCATCGAGCGTCTCCGTCAGGCTGGAGTGGCCAACATCACCGCCGTCCACCGCGGCTTCAGCATGTACAACAACCAAGGCTACCGCAACGCCCCGCTATGGGAGATACCCATGGAACTACGCCACGAGATGCCCGACGTGCCGATGCTCTGCGACCCGAGCCACATCGGCGGCAGCCGCGAACTGGTAGAACCCATAGCCCTCGCGGCTCGACTACTCGACTACGACGGCCTGATGGTGGAGGTACACCCCCACCCGGCCGATGCGTGGACTGACGGCAGCCAACAACTGTCGCCCGACGAATTCAACACTTTACTTGACAAATATCTGAACACACCAGCCCCTGCGGACGACAGCCTCTCGCAACGCCTCACCCCCCTGCGGCAGCAAATCGACGACATCGACCACAGCCTCCTCACATTGCTGGCCCGCCGCATGGCCCTCTCGCGCCAGATTGCCGACATCAAGCGCGAGCTGCACAGCCCCGTCTACCAGTCGGCCCGCTGGGCCGATGTCCTGGCCGACCGCCTGCAACTGGCCAGCGACCTCGGCCTCGACACCGACTTCACCCGCGAAATGCTCGAAAAGATTCACGGCGAGAGCGTGAGGGTTCAGTTGGGATAAACAAAAAAAGGCTCCTTCCAACGAAAGAGCCTTTTTCTTTTACTGTTCTAAAACTTACTCGGCGGGAACGACGCTGACATACGAGCGGTCCTCGCGGCCTTTGTGGAACTTCACCACGCCGTCGATGAGGGCGTAGAGAGTGTGGTCCTTGCCCATGCCGACATTCTGGCCGGGGTTGTGGGCGGTGCCGCGCTGGCGGACGATGATGTTGCCGGCGACGCACTTCTGACCGCCAAAAATCTTAACGCCTAAGCGTTTGCTTTCGGATTCACGACCGTTGCTGGAACTACCAACACCTTTTTTGTGTGCCATATTGCTTCTTTGTTTTTAACGGTTAGACTTTTAGTTGATGCTGTCAATCTTGATCTGGGTCAGATAGTCGCGGTGACCATTCATTTTCTGATAGCCTTTGCGACGGATTTTCTTAAACACCAGAACCTTATCGCCCTTGAGGTGGCGAAGGACGGTAGCCTTGACATTGGAACCTGCAATGTAAGGTTTGCCCACTTCAACCTTGCCATCATTGTCTTTAAGCATCACGGTGTCAAAAGACACTTCGCTACCCTCGTCATTGTGGAGACGATTGACGAAAATCTTCTGATCTTGGGCGACCTTGAATTGCTTGCCTGCGATTTCTACGATTGCGTACATTTCTCTTATTTGTTTATTATTTAATTACTTTCACGATTGTTAAAGGCCTTTTGACCCCACAAATCGGAC
>JAFXUY010000061.1 GCA_017524785.1 Bacteroidales bacterium
ATGAGGTTGCTGATGCTCGAGGTGTTGTTGGTGTTGTAGGTCTCGGGCATCACGTCGGCAGGCACGAGGCCGTACTTGTCGATGAGGTTGGCCACGCCGGTGAACTGGCCGCCGTCGCCAATGGGGTTCTTGAAGAGCCACTGCACCTCTTGGTCGTCGATGGGCTTGCGGTAGGTGTCAATCATGGCCTGCAGGAAGAGGTTGCTCTTCTCCAGCTGGTCGTAGAAGAAGAGGTAGGCCTGCGAGAACTGGAAGTTGTCGGGCAGGTGGTGCTTGCGGATGGCCTGGTTGCGCAGCACGTTCATGCCGGTGAACATCCAGCAGCGGCCACTGCTCTTCTGGTCGGTCACAGCCTTGCTGACCACGCGGTTCGAGAAGTGCGAGTCGAACTTGGTGGCGTTCTCATAGTTCATGGCCAGCTTGGCGGGGCTCTGGTTCACCATGATGTTGCGCAGGGCCTTGTCGCTGGCGCTGCCGCCGAAACCTTTCTTCATCTGCTGCATCATCTCCGTGGTGATGCCGCCATTGTCCTGCGGCTGTGCCGCTGTCTTCTTCTGTGCCATTGCGCCGCCCGAAACGAGCATGGCGGCTAGGGCTAATGCAAAGTACTTTGTCTTCATGTTATTATTGTTTAGTGATTTGCGATGTAGTTGAGTGCTGCGTCGAGCTGTGGCTTGAAGCTGTGGGCTGGGTCGTCCTTGCGCAGCACCTCCTCGTCTGGCGTCAGGCCTTCGCCCTCGCACACACGCCCGTCCATAAGGGCCTCGAAGGTCGAGGTGTATACGTAGTGGTTGTATGCGCTGCTGTTGCCGAAAGGACCGCCGTAGCCGAGGTCGACGGCGTCGGGCTGCAGCGGACCGGTGCCGCCATAGGTACGCTCGCCAACGACGTATGCTGTGGGGAACAAGGCCTTGATGACCATAGGCTCTATCTCGGCCATGCTCACCGAGTTGACGTCGACTATCACCACGTAGGGTATGTTCTCGGCGGTGATGTCGCGGTGGTAGTTGCGGTTGGGGGCTTGGTAGTAGGGGCACCAGGCGGAATACTCCAGGCGGCCGGGGCCTTCCTTGTAGCGCGTCTTGAAAATAGTGGTGCCTTCGTTGATGAACGAACCTACGAGGTAGTCGAGGTCGTCCTGATAGCCGCCGCCGTTGGAGCGGGTGTCGAGGATGATGCCGCCCAGCTGGCTGCGCGGAGTGTTGCAGGCCACGCTGAGCCAGCGGTCTATTATCACCTGTGCAGAGTCGCCCACCATGTCGCGCATCACCGGGGTGAGGGCGGCGTTGGTAGTCCAGAGGTAGGGCACTATGCGCCCGTCGGCGAGGGTGAAGAGGCAGTAGTAATAGTCTACATTGACACCAAACTCGGGAATAAAAGCTGTGGCATTGCTCTGCTCGGTGACGGTGTATTGGCTCGCGATGTCGGCGAGGAAGGCTTTCATGCCCGCCTGGGCGGCAGCACGGCTCTCGATGTAGTAGTCGCGGCTCTGCACCTCGAGCAGCCCTGGGCGGATGATGACGCGCGGGTCGGCCTCGCCAGGGGCGGGGTGCAGGTTCCTCACCATGAATGTCATGTGGTGGTCGCGCATTTTGCCCACAAGGCCTAGGTAGAGCTCATTCAGCTCGGCTGTACGCACATATCCGCTGTCCTTGTATTTCTCGTCGAGGGACTCGAAGCGCGGCAGGTAGCGCTCGTAGGCGGCATCCCAGTCTACGGTGTCCACGTCCCAGAAGACATAGCCGGTGCTCATGCATTTCCACAGGTATTGGAACTGTTCCGTGTATGTGTTGTAGGCCAGCTTGCTGTTTTCGCCCGTGTATGGCATATAGTCGGCCTCCTTGCGGCAGGCGGCGAAGAGCATCGTCGCCGCAACGGTGAGTATGATGTATCTCTTCATGGCATTCATAGTTTATAGTTGACGTTGAGACCTATCGACAGCGTGTTGAGGTAGCGTGGGTCGGCCAGGTGCGGCGAGCCTTTGTGGTGCGACGTCAGGTCGTAGTAGTACATGGCGTATAGTCCCACCTCCCGTTTGTCGTCTATCGAGTAGGAGAGGCCTGCGCCAAAGGCAACGCCGGCGTTGAGGCGTGCATCCTCGCCGGTGAACTCGCGCCGCTCGTCGAAGTCTTCGAAGTATACATAGTAGTCTGTCATCCAGAATGTCTTGCCCATGCGCCGTTCGCCAAGCCAGTAGCCGCCGTAGCCGCCGGCCAACATGTGCCCGCGCAGGTGCTCGCCGCCGAAGGAGAAGTCGGCCACCACGGGCAGCATCAGGTAGCTGTTGATATGCTCAGTCAATACGGGGTCCAGGTAGTTGAGGTTGCGGTCCATGCGGTGCGAGCGCTGCATGAAGCTGAGGTTGGCACGCACCGCCAGCCAAGAGTTGAACGTATAGCTTCCCTGCACACCAGCCTCGAAGCCGCCAAGGGCCGAGTAGGCCTCGTCCATGCGACCGCCGTCGTAGCGGCTGATGGTGGTGCTTGTCCACCCGCCGCTCACTCCCACAGTCCACTGTGCCGTTGCGCCGCCGCAGAAAAGCATGGCCCCGAGTGCTACTACTAGATATTTCTTCATCAAAGGTCTGATTATATATTTCGCGGTGCAAAAGTACACTTTTTTTCTGATATATTGAAAAATATATGTAATTTTGCCGCCGCAAATTAATCAACAGCAATACTATGAAATACACAGCATTCTTTGTGGCTGCAATTGCAGCGATGCTTTTCTACGGTTGTGGCAAGGACGATGCCAGCCAGGGCAACAACCCTTCGGGCGACAACCAGACGACCGATACCACCGAGGTGATCAACCCCGACGACACGGCCACCTACGACCGTATCTACCAGTTCAAAGTCCTCGACGGCCAGGGCGACAGCGTCTCGCTGGCCGACTATCGCGGCCAGGTGCTCCTGGTGGTCAACACCGCCACCCAGTGCGGATACACTCCGCAGTACACCGACCTGGAACGCATCTACGAAACATACCGCGACCAGGGCTTCACCGTCCTCGACTTCCCATGCAACCAGTTCGGCGGCCAGGCTCCCGGCAGCTTCGACGATATCCACGACTACTGCACCGGCACCTACAACATCACCTTCCCGCAGTTCGCCAAAATCAACGTCAACGGCGCCACCGCCTCGCCGCTCTACGTGTGGCTCAAGAGCAAGCGCCCCGGCAACATCCCGTGGAACTTCACCAAGTTCGTCATCAACCGCAAAGGCGAGGTGGTAGGCCGCTTCGACGCACAGACCTCCTCCATGCTCGACGTGCAGAACGCAATCGTGAATCAACTCTAACAAATTATGTATATGAAACAGACCTCATTCCTTGCCATGGCCGTCGCGGCACTGCTGCTATTCGGCGCCTGCAAGCAGAAGACCGAAGCCCCCGCCGAGGTGGCTTCGACCGACAACATCTACCAGTTCACCGTCCTCGACGGCAACCTCGACCCCGTAAGCCTCGCCGACTACCAGGGCAAGGTGCTGCTGGTGGTCAACACCGCCACCCACTGCGGCTTCACTCCGCAGTACGAAGAGCTCCAGAAGCTCTACGACCTCTACCAGGCCAAAGGCCTCGAAATCCTCGACTTCCCCTGCAACCAGTTCGGCGAGCAGACTCCGGGCACCAACGAGGAAATCCACGCCTTCTGCACAGGCAACTACAACATCACCTTCCCGCAGATGGCCAAGGTCGACGTCAACGGCGCCGACGAAGACCAGAGCCCGCTCTTTGCCTGGCTCATCGCCAAGGCTCCCTTCGCAGGCTTCGACACCGCTGCCAGTCCCATCGCTGCCCGTCTCGACCAGATGTTCCGCCAGCAGGACAGCCTCTACGACCAGAACCCCGACATCAAGTGGAACTTCACCAAGTTCCTCGTCGACCGCAACGGCAACGTGGTGCGCCGCTTCGAGCCCTACGAGGGCTATATGCCCGTCGAGGCCGCCCTCAAGGAGCTCCTCTGACGGCACACTTGCCACCGCGGCACTCCAATTAGAAAACCCCGTCCATCTCTGGGCGGGGTTTCTAGATCTAAAAATCTAAAACAAATTACCTTTCTCTCTTTCTTCTCCCCGCTTCGCGGAAATCCGGAAATCCATTGATTGGATTTATAGATTACGCCGTAGGCGGGAAATAAAAAACTATTCGGCCTTCTTGGCGTACTTTTTGTACTTGTTCATGAACTTGTCGACGCGTCCGGCGGTGTCAACCAGCTTCAGCTTGCCGGTGAAGAAGGGGTGCGAGGTGTTCGAGATTTCGAGTTTCACCACGGGATACTCCTTGCCGTCGGTATAGACCACGGTCTCTTTGGTGTTGGCACAGCTCTTGGTGAGAATCATGTTGTCGTTCGACATGTCTTTGAACACCACGAGGCGATAGTTTTCGGGATGGATTCCTTTTTTCATTTTCTTCTTTTTTGCCGTCTATCCCGTTGACTGATAGACGATTGTTTATAATTCGGTTCTAATTTTCGTGCTGCAAAGATACAACTATTTTCCAAACTGGCAAAAAAAACTTTCTCCCACACCACTTTTTGCCATTCCGGCCTCGCGGTGCCATTAGTTAAAGTTTGTTAAATATGCACAAGTCTTCCGTGACCATGTCCATATTTTGTACAAAAAAGTGTTATTTATATATGTAGAGTGCCACCCATTGTATGGAAACCGGAATGCAACAGCCCTACGGCAGGTTCGACGCCCTGATTGCCCGACACCGACAGCTCATCCACAACATGTGCATGAGACGTGCCGACGGCAACGTCGGCCGCTGTGCCGAACTGGTGCAGGACTGCTACATCGCCTTGTGGCATTATCTGCCCTCGCTGCGCGAGGAGGCTTCGCATCTCCAGGAGGCGGCCTGGGTGGCGTGGCAATGCCGCAGCGTCTTCTCGCGCCGTGGCAAGGCATCGCCCTCTCTTTTGCCCATCGACGACTACATGGCCGGCCCCCTTGTCCCCGACGACGACGACCCGCTGCGCGAACGCATCGACGCCATGGCCAAAGTCCTCACCCCCCACGAGCGGCATGCCCTCGAGCTTATGGCCGAAGGCTACTCCCTGGGCGAGATGGCGCGCGAGCTGGGCATCCGCCGCGGCAGCGCCGCCAAGTTGCGCCACCGCATCTACGAGAAGCTGCGTCGCCATTTCAATCCCGAATTCAAAAACCAAGTTAAAAAAGACAGGAGGTTCAAGAAACAATGAACATGGAGAAAACCAAAACTGTAAAAATGCAGCCTGTCGGAGCTGCCGACCTGGCCCACATACGTGCCCTGGCCAGCCGCGACTGTTCCGACCTTCCGTTGCGGTGTGCCGCCTACCGTCGGCGGGTCAGGGTCCGCCGCTATGCCACGGCGACGGTGCTCTTCGTGGGCATCTGCCTGGGCTATCGGGCGGCTCTGCCCGTGCCGCGCTTCGACGAGCTGACCACCACCAGTGTCGCCTCGGCAAGCCAGTTGTGCGATATTGTTGAAAACATAATATATGTAGCCTGACCATGAAGAGAGAGCGTGCCAGATTCTGGGGGGCTTTTGCCGTTGCCGTAGTGCTTGCGCTGGCAGGCATCACCGCTGCTGCGCGGTGGCACCGGCTATTCCCCACCGGCGAGGTCAGCGAGCTCTACCGCGCCTATATGGACACCCCCGGCGTCGACGCCACCTTCATCCGCGGCTTCCAGGTCAACGACACCGTCAGCGTCGACGTCACCCTCCTCCAGGCCACCGACTCCGCCGGCTGGGCGACGCTGTTGGG
>JAFXUY010000062.1 GCA_017524785.1 Bacteroidales bacterium
ATTGTTTAAGGTTTTATGGTTTATGGTTTTATCCGTGGACCTTACTTTGCCAATTGTGCTTTTGCTTTCTCGGCGATATCGTCGTCGACCAGTATGCGGCCGCAGTTCTCGCAGACGATAACCTTCTTGTGCATCTTGATTTCCATCTGGCGCTGAGGGGGTATGTTGCTGAAGCAACCGCCGCAGGAGTCGCGGTCGATCTGGACGACGGCGAGGCCGTTGCGTGCGGCGCCGCGGATGCGCTTGTAGCCGCTGAGGTAGCGCTCGTCGCTTCCGGTGAAGTACTGCTCCTGCTCTTTCGACTTGGCCAGCAGCCGCTTCTCGTCCTTCTCGGTCTCGGCAATGATGCTTGTGAGCTCTTCGCGCTTGGCGTCGAGGTCTTTCTGGCGGTTTTCAAGCAGCACCTTGGCGGCATCGATGTGTTGTTTCAGCTCGCTGATTTTGGCCTTGCCCTCTTTGGTCTTGCGTTCGCAGAGCTGGATTTCGAGGTTCTGGAATTCAATCTCTTTGTTGAGCGATTCGAATTCGCGGTTGTTGCGTACGTTGTCCTGCTGCTTCTGGTACTTCTTGATCTGCTCCTCGTGTTCGGCCACCTCGCTGACGCGGGCTTTGTTGGCGGCTTCGGTCTCCTTGATTTCGGAGGTGAGGTTTTCGATGCGTGTGTGCAGTCCGGCAATCTCGTCCTCGAGGTCCTGCACGGCCTGCGGCAACTCGCCACGGATGATTTGGATCTTGTCAATCTCGCTGTCGACGCTCTGCAGGGTGTAGAGGGCAACAAGGCGCTTCTCGACGGCCTGGTCGACCTCGTTGCGGATAATTACGGGGGCTTCCTGTGCTTCGTTTGCTGCTTTTTTGGTGCTGACTTTCTTTGCCATATTATTATATATATTTATGTTTTACAATCAAATATACTTCACGATACCCTCCTGGGTCTCGGAAATTCGGCATGCAAAATTACTAAATTTTTCCGATATGGTGCAGAAAATTATTTCTCTGGCAAACTGCTCGCTCTCGTAGTGCCCTATGTCGGCCAGCACCATGCGTCCGTCGGTGCGCTGGAAATCATGGTACTTGAGGTCGGCAGTGAGGTAGATGTCAGCCTTGGCGGACTGGGCATCGCCAATAAACTCGGAGCCGCTGCCGCCGCAGATGGCCACGCGGCGCACCAGCCTGCCGGCCTCATGGGCCGAGCAACGCACCACCGGCAGTCCCAAGGCCTCCTTGACACGCTGCAGGAAAGCGTCGCACTCCTCGGCGTCCGGCAGCTCGCCAACCATGCCTGCGCCAAGGTCGTCGTCGTTGTCGAACGGCTTCAGGATGCGGGCGTTCTGCAACCCCAGTATGTCGCCAAGGACGCCGTTGACACCCCATGGCAGGTTGTCGAGGTTGGTGTGCGCGGCATAGACCGATATGTCGTTCTTAATCAGCTGCATGGTCATGCGGCCCGTCTCCGTGGCGTCGGTGAGCCGACGCACCCCTTTGAATATGAACGGATGGTGGGTCACCACGAGGCTCACGCCCAGCGCCACGGCCTCGTCGACCACCGCCGGTGTGAGGTCGAGGGCCACCAGCGCTCCTTTATACTCGCTCCGCGCATCGCCGAGCAGGAAGCCTGCATTGTCGTAATCCTCCTGGTATTCAGGATGGAATGTGCTGTTCAGATAGTCTATTACTTCTTGTGTTTTCATGCTGCAAAAATACACATAATTTCCAAAACGCAAACAAAATGTTTCAGCCCCCCGTCAGGTAGGTGTCAAATGGCTCTGTTCTAATGCTGTTGTAATGTTGTTCTTTAGTTGTTCTTTAGAAAAAAACTAAAGAACAACTAAAGAACAACATAAGAACAATATGTGATTTAGGCACTTATACAGCCACCCAGAAGGTACCTGCGGCCCACCGAGGGTCTTTTGAAATTTTTTTTTCGTTCAATGTAGTTTTTTGTCGTTTTCCTGCGTTATTATACTTGTGAAGCAACAGGATCCTTTCGAAGCACTGCTGCACCACTACCGCGGGCTGCTATTCACCCTCTGTAGCCGATTCAGGCACAGGGGATTGGATATCGACGACCTCATCCAGGAGGCAACCATAGCCCTCTGGCGCAACCGTGAGCGCCTGCTGGCGCTGGGCAACGTGCAGCAGGCGGCACTGACCTGGAAGGTGGCTCGCAACGCCGTCATCGACTCCCTGCGGCGCTACGAGGACACCGACGAGCTGCCCGAAGGGCACGACGAAGCCGCCGAAGACCGCAGCCTGATGGACGAACTGCACGAACAGATAGCACAACTGGAGGAACCCGACCGCACGATTGTCAGGATGCAACTGGAGGGCTACAGCTACGAGGAGATTGGCCAACAGTTGGAAATGACCGAGAAGAACGTGAGCGTGAGACTGGTGAGAGCGAAAGAGAAACTAAGAAAAGCATTGATATGATAGACGACAAACACTTTGACGCATTGTGGGAACGTGCCCAGGCAGAGAAATACGCCGAAAGCCTGGCAGCCGAATACCCTGCATGGCGCAGCCGACGCAGAAGAAATGCCGGCATGGTGGCCGGCGTGGCACTGCTGCTTGCCGTGTCGGCACCCATCGCCCTGGGACACCAACCCGCCCAGCGCATCTATTGCAACAACGCCGCCTTCGGCGACAGCCACTGGACCGAGACGGCCAACGCCCTGCTGATGGAGGCATGAAAAAAAATGAAAGTTGAAAGTTGAAAATTGAAATGAAAAAACTGTTATTTATACTGATGGTGCCGCTGATGCTGCTGGCCTCATGCTCGCCCGAGCCCAACGAAGGGGAGCTCTACCATCGCTATGCCGACCGCAAAGGGCTGACGGTGGCCGAAATCGACGGCTTCCCACTGTGCGACTCGGTGCGCATCGACGTGGTGATGCTGCAGGCCGAGACCGCCGACGAGTGGCAGAGTCTCTGCACCGAGTTCGACATCCGCGGCGATGAAGAGGGCTCGCTGAGCTGGCTCGGCACGACCGACAATCCGGCACAGCGCACCGAATGGAACGGCACCGCCGTGATGCGCGTCGTCGCCTCGCACAGCCGCCACACCATAGGCATCTACCGCATCGACAACGAGGTGCAGTACGACGCCTTGATCGACTACCAACTCAACAATATGGATTGACGAAAGCTAATTCCTTATTACTATTACCGACAACTGATAATTGAAAAGCACCATGAAAAAGATATTGATAAGCATCATAGGTATAATAGGCGCCCTGGCCATGGCATCGTGCGTCAAAGAGAACATCGAAGTGCGCCAGGAGCGCGATGTGTTCTACACCCTCAGCGAAGGCACTGCCGTTGCAGGCTTCAACGGCACCACCGCCCACACCGCCACCGAGATTGAGTTCGACGCTCTGCTCGACCGCTTCTGCGGCTACGCCCAGAACGGCAGCCAGGTGACCTTCTGCAGCAGCAACCATCCAGCCACACAGGCCAAGGGCAACAACAACGGCACTCCCACCTCCATAAGCACCACCGACCGCGACAAGCTGAAGACATGGATGAAAGAAATGGAAAAAGCCGGCAAGACTGTCCAGATAACCTACGACGACGGCACCGGCACATGGCATGGCCGCGCCTATATCAACTTGAGCCAAGACAACATGCAGGCCGTACAGACCTATAGCGGCTCGCTGGTCTACGTCGAGCCCCCAGTGCTCGAAGAGCCCCCTCTGGGAGGCGTAGTGTGGGCCATGCAGGTGGATGCCGACAGCACCCTGATAATCACACTGCACGGCATGATGATGTGGAACGACTCAATAAGCGACGACATGAGACTGATAGAAGGAGCCACAATGATATTCGAAGGCGTGGCCGGCACACATACCGACCTGCAGGGCAACACCTTCATGACACTGAGTCTTAATATCGAAGAAGAATAATATAGAGTTTTCTGAAAAAAAATCATACACTCTGTAGTTTTTCGACATTTCGATACGTTCTTATTAGCGAAAACAACAAAACAAACAATAATAAACAATAACAAATCAAAAAATTAAATTATGAAGAAAAACATCTTTATCGTTGCCATCGCAACTTTGGCCCTTGCCATGACCGCCTGCCAGAAAGAAGACATCGTCACCCCCGGCAACAACGTGACCCCCGGCACCGAGACTCCCACCACCCCCATGGTGAAGACCACCGCCGACCTGATTGGCACCAACTGGACCTACACGATGGACAGCCTGGTCGCCGTCGACGCCTTTGGCGACACCATCAGCATCCCCAGCCTGGGCGACCTCTTCTACCTGAACTTCGACGCCGACTACGCCCACTTCTCCTTCTCCGACATGGTTGAGGCTTGGGGTATGTCCGCCGACGGCATGACGATGGAGCAGATCTCCGGCGTGGACTATGAGTACAGCTACGACG
>JAFXUY010000063.1 GCA_017524785.1 Bacteroidales bacterium
CGACGAGCAGGACTTCAACGACCTGCACAAGGCCATGGACTACGCCACCTCCCACTTTCAACCTTCAACTTTCAACTTTCAACTTTTGGGTGCCACCGGCCGTCGTGAAGACCACACCCTTGGCAACATCTCCTACCTCGTCACCTTTGCCGAGGAGTATCCCGGTGCCGACATCGAGATGCTGACCGACTACGGCCGCTTTGTGGCCATGACCGGCAGCCGCACCTTTGCCAGCTTCCCGCGCCAGCAGGTGAGCATCTTCACCATGGAACCCGACGTGGCTATCAATGCTGTCGGCCTCAAGTGGCCGCTTGACGGTTTCCATGCCCACCTCTGGTGGCAGGCAACATTAAACGAAGCCCTCGGCACCGAGTTCTCGCTCAGCACCGAGGGCCACCTCGTAGTCTTCCAGACCTACGAGCCGAAGGGATAAACCTCTACCTTCTGTATCGGTCTGCCGTCAATCTTGACAATATAAACTCCCGGCGGGAGCGGTATTTCCCGCTTCCCGTCTATCCATTGTGTTCCAATGACAACGCGACCCATTATATCATATATTGTCAAAGCACAATCAACAGCCGGGCGCACTATTATGCGACCATCGGCCGACCACACTCCGGTTTTAATCTTTTCTTCAACGAAGAGCGCTTCAATATAAGTATCCTCCTGCACCTTGATATACCGGGGATTGCTTGTGTCGCCATCGCTCCATCGCTCAAACATGTATCTTGGCTTTGCTATGGCCCGCACTCCCGCTATGTCGTCTTCGCAACGTGGAAGGAACAGGGTGTCTACCGTACCCCGTGACGGGTCGGTAGTTATGGCCCATAGTTCATGCATCTTGCTTCCCGTCACGTTGAGGCTTGACCAGTAAGGTGCGCTTTCGTAGGCAGGCGCATAGCTGCACGGCACCAGTATTTCACAGCCGTTATCATCGGGGGAGAATGTGGTAGCATCGATAATTGGAGGGTTGGGGGCAAATGCCTTGACACGCTTTAAATACCCGGTGCCGAAGGCTCTTTTACCTATGCGTTGCAACCCTCTGCCCAGGCTGACGTCCTTTAATCTGCTGTATGCAAAGGCGTCGTCGCCAATAGTATGTACCGAATCGGGAACAACAATCGAGCTTATCCTGAGACCCTCACACAGGTTTGCAGGTATGACCTTCACATTTTCGCCGATGATGAAAGATGTTACGTTTTCGCTGAATGGAATGTCTTTCACCGAACAGCTGTCGGCATTCCACCGAATGGTTTTAATCTTGTCGCATTGGGCAAAAGAGCGATATCGTATTTGTTTCAGCCTGCGGGGTATCGTAATCGAGGTCATGCCGCAACCCATAAACGCAGAATCGCCAATAAACGTCAACGAACCAGGGAAAGCCACGCTATCCAAAGAACCGCACTTATAGAAGGCCAGAGCACCTATGCTCTCCACAGAATCGTGCATATAAACAGTCTTCAGGCTGCCAATACCTGAACATACGCGTACCGGAATGTTTTTCACACTCTCGCCGAAAGAGACACTCTTTATATTGTTGCAGTTCACAAATGCACCGATAGTACCCATTTCCCCTGCCACGATGCAGCTGTCGGCATTGAATGCGATTGAATCCAGATTGCTGCAGTAGTAAAACGCATTGTTCCTGATGCGTTTTATATGCCACGGAATTGTCAACGTAGTCAGGTTGTGGCAGCAGTTAAAAGCCCAAGCTCCAATGTCGGCCACCGTCGTCGGGAAGGTCGTTCCGCCGCATCCCATTATTAGTTGGTTGTCTGCTGTCCTGATTACGGCGTTGCAATTGTCTCTGCTGTCGAAAACCGTGTTGCCGGTATCGACAACTATCGTCGTCAGGTGGTCGCAATTGGCGAAGGGCGAAAGGCCAAAACTCTCTACCGACCTGCCAATTGTCACCGACTCCACCCCACTGTAACGGAAGGCTTCGTCTCCGACAGCAGTCACAGACTTGCCAATCACTACGGAAGTTAAAGCGGAACAGGACTGGAAGGCTCTGTTTCCGATAGTGACCACCAAATCGGGAATTGTCAATGAAAACGACCCAGACATGCCTGCACAAAGACTGCCCGGTATGACCTTCACGTTCTCTCCAATCACGAAACTGTCCACATTGGAGAAATCGGAAAAAGGATAGTATACCCAGACGCAGCTGTCGGCGTTGAACACAACCGTTGTCACACCATCACATAGACCAAAAGCATCTTCCGCAATTGTAGCCACTCGCCGGGGTATGGTGATAGATGTCAAACCGCTGCAATAATAGAATGCGCCCGCATCGATACTGACCAACGTGTTGGGCAATGTCACCGATGTCATGTCGACACATAGTCTGAAGACATAATCACCGATACCTGTGACCACATAGGTCGTTGTGCCGTCGCTGACGCTGTCGGGAATTATCAAGTCGCCCTCCAAACGGTAACCCTCATAATCAGTCACCCATACCGTGCCACTGCTCATTATCGTATAATACAGGTTGTGCCCACTCGGTGACACGGCCGAGAACCCTTCGGCGTAGGAGCAGCACGCAACCGCCATCATTACTACAATGGAAAACAACTTTTTCATATGCTTTGTGGCTTTTGTTTGACTGTCAAATCATCAATTTGAGTAAATCCTGGCCGATGTCGCGACGGTAGTATTTGCCGTCCCATTCTATCGTGTGTACACGATTGTAGCTCTTCATCAGGGCTTCGGGAAGCGTGTCGGCGAGGGCGGTGGCGCAGATTACGCGGCCGCCGTTGGTGAGCAGCGTGCCGTCGGCACCATGCTTGGTGCCACAGTGGAACACGATGACATCCTCCTGTTCTTCGCCCAGGCTGATAACCTTGCCTTTCTCGTAAGCTTCGGGGTAGCCACCAGCCACCATCATCACGCAGGCCGCCGTACGCGGGTCGACCTTGAGCGAGCAGCGGTCGAGGGTGCCGCGGGCGGTGTTCTCGAAGAGTTCCACTATGTCGCTCTTGATGCGCGGGAAGACGCTCTCGGTCTCGGGGTCACCCATGCGCACATTGTACTCGATGACATAGGGGTCGCCGCCGCAATTCATTAGGCCAACAAAGATGAAGCCGTGGTAGTCTATCTTCTCGTCGCGCAGGCCGCGGACTGTGGGCTTCACAATACGCTCCTCGACCTTCTTCATAAACTCCTTGTCGGCAAACGGGACGGGACTGATGGAACCCATGCCGCCGGTGTTGAGACCGGTATCCTTTTCGCCGATGCGCTTGTAGTCCTTGGCAGAGGGCAGCAACAGATAGTGCTGGCCGTCGGTGAGTACAAAAACACTGAGTTCTATGCCGCTCAAGTACTCTTCAATTACCACGCTGGCCGATGCATCGCCGAACTTGCCGCCAAGCATCTCGGCGAGGTGGGCCTTGGCGGTGGCCAAATCCTGCTCGATTAGCACTCCCTTGCCGGCGGCCAGACCGTCGGCCTTAAGCACGTAGGGAGCCTGTAGGGTGTCGAGGAAAGCCTGACCCTCCTTGAGGGTGGCGGCGGTGAAGGTCTGGTAGCGTGCCGTGGGGATACTGTGGCGCTGCATGAATGCTTTCGCATAGTCCTTGCTGCCTTCGAGCATGGCGCCGGCGCAACTGGGTCCTATCACCAGGACACCTTTCAGGGCCGGTTCCTGGGCAAAATAGTCGGCTATGCCGGCCACCAGAGGTGCCTCGGGACCCACAACAACCATCTCCACGTGGTGCTCCTGCACAAATTGGCCCACGGCAGCGAAGTCCTCGGCCTTGAGGGCCACATTCTCGCCAGCAGCTGCCGTACCGGCGTTGCCGGGGGCTATAAACAGGCGCGTGCAACGCGTGCTCTGTGCTATCTTCCATGCAATGGCGTGCTCGCGGCCGCCCGATCCTAGCAAAAGTATGTTCATAGTCAGTCTGTTTTTATTGGCTATAGTCCGCCGTTTCAAATTGCAAAAATACTACATTTTTTTCAACCTGCAAGAAAAAAAACGCCACCCCGCCAAATTGACCGTCCTGTAACAGAGAATGCATCACGCCAGCAGTCAACGTTCCCCAAAAAGCGAAAAGGGGGTCAGACAAGGGTATCGTAGGGGATGACACAGCATGAAATTTTAGTTTTAAAATAGTAAAGACAATATGTTAAAATTACTATCTCCTACCATAGTTATTTTTGATAATGGGCATATATAGACAGGGGTAAGAGTTGGTAAAGAGATAGTACTGTGTCATAGGCAGTTAAGTGTCAACCTATGGGCTATCACACACTGATACAGAATGTTATATACATTTTTGACGCTATAACTAATTGATTTCCAATAGAGGATTGATGGTGCAGAAAAGAGGGTCTGAAATGTTAAAAAAAGGTAGTGCCGCACGGTATAATTTTTTTTCGTATCTTTGCAGCGTGATTCATATCCATCACATATCATGAAAGAGATACACAACTTCACCATTACCGAACGCCGCCAACACGGCGCACAGTATTTCTCGCTGGTGCTACAGCATGCTGGTTGCATGCAGCCTGTCGTGCCAGGTCAATTCGTCGAGGTGCTGGTAGAGGGCTGTCGAGAAGTGATGCTCCGTCGCCCAATATCCGTGCACGACGTCGACGAAAAAGCGGGCACGATGACCCTGCTCATACAGATTGTCGGCAACGGCACCCGTCAGCTGAACACCCTCAAGGTCGGCGACAGCCTCAACGTGGTCTACCCCTTGGGGCATGGGTTCAGCGTCGAGGCTGCAGGGCAACAGCCACTCCTCGTGGGTGGTGGAGCGGGCATAGCCCCACTGCTGCACCTGGCCAAAGTGCTTGCAAGCAAAGGTATTAAGCCCACCGTACTGCTGGGAGGCCGCACCGCAAGCCTTATCCCCGTGCAAGACGAGTTTCTGCCCTATGCCAACGTACTTGTGGCCACCGACGACGGCACGCTGGGGCACCACGGCATAGTGACGACCCATCCTGCTTTCGCGCAGAACTACAGCATGATTTACACCTGCGGCCCAACCCCGATGATGAAGGCTGTGGCACGTTCGGCTGCCGAGCGAGGCATACGCTGCGAGGTGAGCTTGGAGAACATGATGGCATGCGGAGTGGGAGCCTGCCTCTGCTGTGTCACCGACATCGACCAAGGACACCGCTGCGTATGCAAGGACGGCCCTGTGTTCGACATCGCCGCGATGAAGAAATGGTACCTCCAATAGTACAAGTAGACAGAAGTTAATTAAGTTAAGACAATAGTTATGCTTTCAGTCAACATACACAACCTGAGCCTCAAGAACCCGGTGATGACCGCCAGCGGCACCTTCGGCTACGGCGAGGAGTTCGCCGACTTTATCGACTTGAACCGCCTGGGCGGCTTTGTCGTCAAAGGCACCACAGGCAGCCACCGCGAGGGCAACCCCTACCCCCGTATGGTGGAAACCCCGTCGGGCATGCTCAACTCGGTGGGCCTGCAGAATGGCGGCGTGGAGAAATTCTGCACCGAAGTATATCATAGAATCAAGTATTTAGACACCAACATCATTGTCAACGTCAGCGGTTCGAGCATCGAAGAATACTGCGATGTAGCGTCGCAGATTGACGAACTTGAGAAAATTCCAGCCATCGAGCTTAACATATCGTGCCCCAACGTAAAATGTGGTGGCATGGGATTTGGCACAGACCCCAAGATGGCCGCCCAAGTGGTGGAGGCTGTACGCAAGGTATACCACAAGACGCTGATAGTGAAGCTTTCGCCCAATGTCACCAGCATTGTAGAGATAGCCAAAGCCGTCGAGGGTGCCGGCGCCGACAGCGTGAGCCTCATCAACACCCTGCTTGGCATGGCCATCGACATCGAACGCCGCCGTCCCTACATGGCCAACATCACCGGAGGCTTGAGTGGTCCCGCGGTGAAACCAGTGGCAGTGCGCATGGTGTGGCAGGTGGCACATGCCGTCAAGGTTCCAGTTATCGGTCTAGGTGGTATATGCACTTCCGCTGACGCTATAGAGTTCCTGATGGCCGGCGCAACGGCCATTGAGGTGGGCACCGCCAACTTCATCGACCCAGCCGTCACCATCAAGATCATCGACGGCATGGAGGCTTGGTGCAAGAAGCATGGAATCAAAGATATAAATGAGATTATCGGCATAGTATGATACTCGTTGCCGACAGCGGGAGCACCAAGACCTCATGGGCGGTTACAGGCACTGAAAACAAGATTGTTACCGAAGGTCTGAACCCCCATTTCACATCCGACGAGACCTTTATGGCAGTATGCCAGAAGGTGCGACAGCATTTTTCAACTTTCAATCTTCAACCTTCAATCTTTTTCTATGGTGCGGGCTGCGGAAACCCGACCCAACACAAACGTGCAGAACATCTGCTGAGCAAAGCCTTCGACACCGAAAAAATCACTGTCGAGACCGATATGCTTGGCGCATGCCGTGCCGCAAGCGGCCATGAGGCTAGCCTCGTTGGCATCCTCGGTACCGGCAGTAACGCCTGCTACTACGATGGCACATGCATCAAATGCCAGCCAACAAGCACGGGATATATCCTTGGCGACAAAGGATCGGCCAATCATGTGGGCCGCATACTGCTCAACGACTACCTGACGCACCGCATGCCCGCCAAAACAAGACGTCTGTTCCACGACAAGTTCCAACAATCCGATACCAAGCTGATGGATGCAGTGTATCATATGGCAAACGCCAACCGCTTCCTTGCATCGCTGGCCCCCTTCGCTGTAGAACATCAGAACGATGACGATTATTGCGGCGAGGTTATATGGAGTGCACTACACGACTGGTATTTCGACCCGCTACAGACCCTGCGCCAACGCGCACGATACCCGGAGGGCACCTTGAATATTGTGGGAGGTTTCGCCAAGGCCATAGAACCCACCCTTAGACGCTATTTCAAGGACAGTGGACTGACCGTCGGAAACATCATTGCCGACCCGATGAAAGGGTTGTTGGCATACCATTCCACATAATCGAACAACATTCTTTTCGGCACAAATCATTTTTTTTAATCGGCGTGCGCCGATTCTATTTTTTTGTCATTTTGCAAACCTTTGTCTAACAGCCATTCTTGGCAACTATCTTCTTCTATACTTCTTCTTTTACTCTTCAAATATTTTTTTGATTTACACAATAAAAAAAACATTGTTGCGTTTCCCTAACAGAATAAAAACAGCATAGAAATGGGCAAAATCTATCAAGGAATCGATGGGCCATTCAGCGGCAAAGTAGGTCCGGTGGTTGGCTATATGTGGAAGCACCGTGCATGCATCCGAAGCTATCGGAGCCATGTAAACTATCCGGACACTGCCAACCAACAACAGCAGCGCAACTGGTTTGTGGGTATGGTGCGATTTGCGTCGCAAGCCACACAGGCGCTACGCCTAGGGCTAGCACGACAAGCGGAAGCTGCCCGAATGACGGAAGGAAACTACTTCATCCTTAAAAACAAACAGCACTTCCACAGAGATTCGGACGGAGTGCAGATTGACTACAGCAAACTGCAGATAGCCTGTGGTACAGCAACCGATGTCTACTTCCACAAGCCAAAGTTCGAAGAGCACGAGACCGTAGTGATTGATTTCGAGAAAAATGCCCTATCGCTCAAAGCCTCGGCCGACGACAGTGTATACATTTATTTGTATACGCCAAACAACGCAGAAGGTCTTTTGGCAAAACCTGTGGCCCGTCGCAGCAAACAGGTGCGCATTGCGTTACCCGAAAGCTGGTCGGGTCAAGAGGTACACCTGTACGGCTTTGTGATAGACCGCGACGGCAAAGCCTCGAACAGCACTTATATTGGTGTTGGACGCGTGAACCACTACGAAGAACGGGGACGCTACATTCCAATTGACAATAACTGGCAGGAGTTCGTCGAACTGGCACATGTGAGCGATGTGAATGACGACGAAACAGCCATAACAACAACCCTAGAAACACAACCCAGAGAGGCAAAAGAGCCACCTGAAGTGCCATGACACATAGATTGACCTCAAAATTACATATCATACTATATCACTGTTAACATGACAGATAGACCGTCACGACTCGTGGTTTGTCACTTTTTTTTTGCCAATTCGGAAAAAAGTAGTACTTTTGCAAACTCTTTTTGAGGGCATAATGCCTGCAAAAATGACTCAGTAGCTCAGTAGGTAGAGCACAACACTTTTAATGTTGGGGTCCTGGGTTCGAGCCCCAGCTGGGTCACAAAACAACCAGTCAGCACTGACACTGACTCAGTAGCTCAGCAGGTAGAGCACAACACTTTTAATGTTGGGGTCCTGGGTTCGAGCCCCAGCTGGGTCACAAAACAACAAACAACCGGATTCAAGGGTCCGGTTTTTTTGTAGCAATGCGAAAGTATATACTACTGGTAACATGGTGTTTGGCCATAACAACGGCAGCATTAGCCCAGCAGACAAACGAACAGCTGGCGGCTTACTACTATGACCATGGCGAATATGCCCAAGCAGCACAGCTGTACGAAAATCTGTATAAACAAACCGACAACAAATACTATTACCAGCGTCTGCTTTCAACATATATCCAACTGGAACAATACCGTGACGCCACGCGCCTAGTAGAGCGCCGCCGGAAAAACAATAGCAAAGACCTTTACCTATATGTTGACGAGGGAAGCATATACCTGAAGCAAAAACAGGAAAAGAACGCGCAGAAGTGCTTTGAAAAGGCCATAGACGCCATCACATCAAATCTGCAACCAATCCCCGACCTGGCAATGGCATTCCTATCTATAGGGAAGCCCAACTACGCAGCCCTTACATATCTGAAAGCAAGGGAGAAAACCCGTAACCGACAATTGTACTTCAACGAACTTGTAGGTGTATACCAACAAATGGGCAACTACAAGGCCATGACAGACGAATATTTCGACCTATTAGATCATGCCCCTAGCATGATGCACTCGATACAGATATCGATGCAGCGAGCCCTGCAAGAAGCCCCAGATGAACGGTTGTCGGACGGAGTAAAACAAGCTTTGGTTAGCCGCGTGCAGGAGCATCCTGAAAACAAGACATATCTCGAGATGATGATTTGGTTTGCTCTGCAACAAAAAGACTTCCTTTTTGCCATGGAGCAGGCCGAAGCTGTCGACGCCCGATTCCCTGACATTGGCAGCTCACAACTGATACGCGTGGCTCAAATAGCGCAGAACAACGACGACTACGCAGTGGCCGCCATAGGATACAAAAAGCTCATCAACAAGGGCAAAGACAGCCCCTACTATTTTGATGCACGTGTAGGGGAGCTTGAGGTTGAGTATGCTCAAATAAACCAAAATTACACTATCGACACCAAAAGCCTAACAGAACTGAAAGAGAAGTATCTAGCAGCCTTTGACGAACTAGGCAAGAACGAGAAGACCATACCACTAATGCGCAACTATGCCACCTTAATAGCCTACCACGGCAACGATGCCCAATCAGCCGTCGACATGCTTGACGATGCATTGGAAATACCAAGACTGAAGCCGCAACTACGCGACGAAATAAAACTTGAACTGGGCGACCTACTACTTTTTGTCGGTCAGACTTGGGATGCATCGCTCCTATACATGCAGGTGGAAAAAGCCAACAAAAATGATGTGCTGGGTGCAATGGGGAAATTCAAGAACGCACAACTGTCATACTACAACCACGACTTTGAATGGAGCAAATCGCAACTAAACGTGCTTCGCTCGTCAACAAGCAAACTGATAGCTAACGACGCCATGGAACTTTCGCTGCTCATTTCCGACAACATGGAAGACGACAGCACATATGGTATGCTGGAAATCTTTGCAGATGCCGACCTGATGCTTTACCGCAACATGCTTGATTCTGCCTGGGATGCATTTGAAAACGTCAGTAGACACGCTATGTCGCACCCTCTTCTAGACGAAGTTCTTATGCGCAAGGCACAAATACGCATGAAACAAGGACGTTACATCGAGGCAGACTCACTCTTACAACGACTGGTGGACTTTTACCCAACAGACATAACAGCCGACGATGCATTGATTATGCAAGCCGAACTCAATGAAGAAAAACTTAACAACCCTCAAAAAGCACTGGAGTGCTATGAGAAAATAATGCTCGATTATCCGACCAGTCTGTATGCTGATCAGGCACGCAAACGCTATAATATTCTGAAGAAAAGATGACAGAAGTAAAGGCAAAGAAATTCCTTGGGCAACATTTCCTTACAGATGAGGGGATTGCAAAACATATCGTAGACAGCCTATCAGAGTCGTCACACAACGTGATAGAGATTGGGCCAGGGATGGGGGTACTTACTAAATACCTGATAACAAGGAATAATACCGACTTTCACGTGGTGGAAATCGACCGAGAATCGGTAGTTTACCTGCACAATCATTACCCCTCCTTGCATATAATTGAGGGTGACTTTCTAAAAATAGACTTATCTTCCTTATTCCAAGATACATATTCTATAATTGGAAACTTCCCGTACAACATATCGTCACAGATACTTTTCAAGGTCTTCGACAACCGGAACAATGTCACTGAAGTGGTGGGCATGTTCCAGAAAGAGGTGGCTGAACGTGTCGCCGCAGGCCCTGGAAGCAAAACCTATGGCATTCTTTCTGTCTTGCTTTCTGCATTTTACAATATTGAATATCTATTTACAGTTAACGAGAATGTATTCAATCCTCCTCCCAAAGTAAAGTCAGCAGTCATACGGTTGACACGCAACAATGTGACAAAACTGGATTGCGACGAAAATCTGTTTGTACAAGTGGTGAAAGCTGGCTTCAACCAACGCCGCAAGACATTGCGTAATGCCCTGCGCCAATTAGGCCTATCTCTTGAAAACATACCGGCGGAACTGCTTGCCAAGCGCGCCGAACAGCTATCGGTATCCCAATTTATCGAAATAACAAAAACCATACAATCATGACAATAGCAGCCTATATAGTAGTGGCTTTGGCACTTTCTATTACCGATATGATACTGACCCGTCGTTGCGCAGAACCATTTCCCATTAGACTGTCGACAGGAATGGTAATGGCCCTCGCCATATCTGTGATCCAAACGATTCTTTATGTGACAGGAATGGCTATAGGCGACATGTTGAGACTGGAAAGCACCACCGACGCAAACATTTTCTCACGGCCTAATGCATATATAGCTCTCGGCCTGTTTATCATAGTGATTTTAAAACTTATAATGCCATACCTACGACGTGAACCCAAATTGCAGGTGTTCAATCTGACAAACGCAAAGGCAGTGGTGGCCATGGCTGTTGCCACTGGAATAAACATGTTGCTCACCGGCCTTGCCATGGGTTTCTGTTCTCCGCTCTCGGGGCACTTTCACCTTGCAGTGTGGCCGCTGCTTGTTATGGCATTCCTATTTAGCTATTTAGGGATAATGTTTGGTCGGCAGAAAGTCAACATGAGACCACGCAGATGGATAATTGTAGCCAGTGTACTACTGCTTGGTACAGCGATAGCCGCAGTGGTAAATTCTTGATAGCATTAGCTATTCCTTCTTTTTACGGCTAACGACGCGACTGAAAAACCGGCGCCATGTTGCTATGTCAAATAGCGACGAGTCTGTTGTGGCTTGCAATGTCAGGAACAGACCTATGGGCAACATAACCAGCGACGATACCCACATGCCCTCAGGGCCCAATGCTGACTCACGCACTGCCTTCTCAGCAATCATACCGACAACGTAATAAAGCACAAAGAATCCAACCGATGCTACCAAAGGCATGCCCAAACCTCCCTTGCGTACAATACTGCCAAACGGGGCACCAATGAGAAATAGCAACAAACAAGCCACGGAAAGCGTGAATTTACGCTGTTTTTCAATCTCATGACGATTGATATATTCACGGTCAGCCTGAAGAATCTCGCCATAGTTTTTGCTATCGGACACGGCCGACATAGCAATGAATTTGGCCCGATTATATACCTTGTCACGCTTAATAGGCATCATTTTATTCACCCTTCGCTGCACATCCATTGCTGTATCGCCCCGCGCAATTTCAGGGTTACTGCGCAGCTTCTGCCACAGCTTCATATTACCTTCAATATCGCGATGGCAATCGGAATACCTCCTGGCAAGGTTTGAATCAAGATGCCGGACAGCATTATTCAACTGTTTGACATTCATCATCTGGTATCCGCCCTCGAAAAGATCTTCGGTACTGCGATTGTATGCAAACGATGAGATGTCAAATGATATTGTCTGCTGGCTGAACTTTACGGTAGTAAGAGGTCGTTTGTTGTAGTATTCACCTATAGTAGGCTCGCTGTAAGAATAGCCATCTATGAGCGAAAAGAGCAAGTAGCGATTGTCCATCGTAGTCTGCATGATGCCATTCTTCGCCACAATGACATTCGTCTCGGAGATTCCCTTCGAGTGGTCAAATATTATAACATCCTGCAGCGTTCGCCCATCTTGAGCCTTGCTGCCTACACGTATCACATAGCCATCTATATCCTTATAAAACTCGCCTGGACGGATGTTTACGGCCGGCTTTTTGCGCGTTACATCGTATAGAGTCATACGGTACCGCAACATGGCTTCTGGCATTACATTGTTGGCGAAATAAAAGGCCACACCCGTAAGCAGCAGGGCAACGATTGCCATTGGCCTCATAACACGGCCAATTGATATTCCGCCCGCCTTCATAGCCACAAGCTCATACTTCTCACCGAAATTGCCCATGGTCATTATTGACGCAAAAAGGATGGCAATAGGGAGGGCCATCGGCACAAACGTCGCCGATGCATATAGCAACAACTCGGCTATAATACCGAATTCCAACCCCTTACCCACCATATCGTCTATATACTTCCATACAAACTGCATCAACAGAACAAACACCGAAATGGAAAATGTCAGCAGCAGTGGCCCTAGGAACGAGCGAAGTATCAGACGATCGATCTTTTTCATCACATGAGACCTATCAGTCGCAAAACATCATTACCATTGGCGATAATCATCAGTGCCAGCAAAAGGAAGAGACCAATATTCTGCACCACAGAGAGGAACTTTTCCGATGGCTTGCGACCGGTAATCATCTCCCAAAGCGTGAACATCACGTGACCACCATCAAGGCCAGGGATGGGTATAATATTCATGAATGCCAATATCAATGCAAGCAGTGCAGTAATATCCCAGAAGGCATGCCAGTCCCAATATGGTGGGAAAATACTACCCATAGTGATGAAACCTCCAAGATTGCGAGCCCCTCCAGGCGAGAAAAGAATCTTGAGCGAGGTAACATATGTCACCAACGTCTTCCAGCCGTGGCTGATGCCTGCCGGAATAGCCTGCCAGAACGTATAATCACGGTGACGGTAACCCTTGAAAAGATGCGAGATATCGGTCTCGGGATAGACACCTATTGTCGCACTCTCGCTTACATACACAGGCAGCTGCATATAATTGCCTGCACGGTAAAAGCCTACCTTTACTGTGTCTTCCTTATGCTGTTTGAAAACCGCTGTGATGTCAGAGAATGCCGTCATCATTGTGTCGTTAACACTGACCAAACTGTCGCCACCCATCAAGCCCGCCTTTTCGGCATTGGAGCCAGAGACCAACGATTTGACCACAAATGGCATGCGGGCAGTCATGATACTCTTGGGAGATTCCCGATTGATACGCTCTATCAGGCCGGCACTGATGGATATGTTGACCAATGAATCACCACGAAGTACAGTAACCTCTCGTGGATTACTGAGCAGCACCGCTGTGGTGGCATCTGCAAACTCATACATATCCTTGCCATCGACAGCATATATAATATCACCGTTTCGGAAGCCCTCGTCAAGCATCACCTCGTGATAGTCATAGCCCAACGATGCCTCACGCAACGGCAGCTCATCCTTGCCCCAATGTGAAAAGACACATGCATATAACAACAAGGCAGACAAGAAGTTGACCAAAATACCTCCGCAAATAATCAGCAACCGCTGCCATGCAGGCTTTGTACGGTATTCCCACGGCTGCGGGGTGCTCTCAAGGTCATCGGCACTCTTGGTCTCGTCAACCATACCGGCAATGTCGCAATATCCGCCAAGCGGAATCCAACCCAAGCCCCACAAGGTGTTGTCCTGGTCTTCGGGAGCAAGATTCTTCTCGTCCCAACTATCAGGAGTCTTTCCATTGAAGAAGAGGAAATGCCATTTGCCACCGAACTTCTTGGCTTTGATGATAGAGAACTTCCAATTGAAGAATATATAGTATCTGCGTACGCGCGTGCGGAAAAGCTTGGCAAAAGCCAAATGCCCCAACTCATGGGTGGCCACAAGCAATGTGAGGCTCAACAAAAGCGCGGAAATTTTTATCAGCGTAGGGCTCATTTACTACGTGTTATTTTATCGGATTCAAACAAATCGTAAAGTGTAGGATTGGATATAAATTGTGCAGTCTGCATGGCATGCTCCACATAGTCGGCAATGCCAAGAAAACTAATCTTTCCTTCAATAAAACGCTGTACTGCAACTTCATTTGCAGCATTCATTACACAAGGCAAGTTACCACCTTTATCTATAGCCCGATAAGCAAGTTCGAGGCAACGGAAGGTCTGACGGTCTGGTTTTTCAAACGTTAACGAAGGATAATCGGCAAAGTTCAGACGTGGCACATGACTTTCTATTCGCTCGGGGAAAGAAAAAGCAAACTGAATGGGTGTTTCCATGGTGGGCACTCCCAGTTGGGCCTTGATACTGCCATCTTGGAACTGAACCATCGAGTGTACCACCGACTGCGGATGCACCAGAACCTCAATATCCTTTGCATCGACACCGAAAAGCCATTTGGCCTCGATAACCTCAAGCCCCTTGTTCATAAGGCTTGCCGAGTCGATTGTAACCTTGCGACCCATGCTCCAGTTTGGATGTTTCAACGCCTGTTCAAGGGTGACTGACTCCAACTGTTCACGTTTCATCCCACGGAACGGACCACCACTGGCAGTAAGTAATATCTTGTCTATGGGGCTAACTTCGCCTATAAGGCTTTGGAATATTGCCGAATGCTCGCTGTCGACTGGGAATATTGGTGCGTGATGCCTTGCTGCAGTGGCTGTTACAATAGCACCAGCCACAACCATAGTCTCTTTGTTGGCCAAGGCCACAGCTTTGCCGCACTCCAACGCCCGGAGAGTCGGCCTCAATCCAGCAAAACCTACAATGGCAGCAAGAACCATGTCGACACTTTCCATCTCCATAAGGTCTACCATTGAACTCTCGCCTGCAAACACCTTGATGTTACTGTCTGTCAGCGCATCCCTAACTTGACTGTATTTATTTTCATCGGCTATCACTACGGCATTGGGTTCAAACTCCTTAGCTTGTTTTACAAGCAAATCGGCATTGCTACCAGCACAAAGCACCTCTACCGCAAACAAATCGCGGTGGCGTCTTATGACGTTGAGGGCCTGTGTGCCTATCGACCCTGTCGAACCAAGTATTGCTATATGTTTCAAATCAGAATGCTATATATTCTTCTGGATTGACGGGCGAGCCGTTAACCCACACTTCAAGATGCAGATACGGACCAATCTCCCGCTTGTGGCCGGTACCGACATATGCTATCGGCTCACCGGCACGTACTGCGTCACCTTGATGTTTCAGTAGTGCACTGTTGTTACGGTATACTGTAATCACACCTGCAGGATGCTGCAAGGCAACTACATATCCCGTCTCTGCCGTAAAACCTGCAAATATCACCGTCCCGCTATATGCGGCATTCACCGGTGTGTTGTTTGCTGCCGAGATATCTACACCATAGTGACGTTCGGCAGCATTGTACTGCGTCACTATGTTACCTTTCAGCGGAGCGAAGAATAGGTGCGTAACCACCGGCTGCACATCGGCTGTGGCCGTAGCCTGTGGGGTCTTCTGTTTCACCTGATAACGGTTATCCTCGTTCTCCACATCCATCCTCAACAGGCTGTCCTCTTTCGAATGCTTATAGGCTTTGGCAGCCACTGCTATGGTTGATGCACTATCGGCAACAGCTTTCTCAAAATCTGCACCTATCTGTTCACCTTTAAGCACTGCCTGCATGGTGGCAATCATCCACTCCTGATTGTCCAGCATCACTTCCAGCGAATCTATCTTCTTGGCATTGACATAGGTCTGCTCAACCATCTCGGTGTCGGTATATCCAGGAATATACTCGCGCAGCGGAGTGAATGCAATAAGCACTGTGGTAAGGACAATGAGCACTATGACGGTGACGCCAATGGTGACAAAAAGGTTGATTCCCGACAGCTGGAAGGAGAATTTTTCCTTGAAGGTGTCGGTATCCATCACCACGAAGCGATGTTTGTGCTTGATGACATCGCCCAGCGGTGTTCCCTTAATCTTCAGCCACCAATCTTTTAGTCCCATCAAAGTCTGTTTGAAAGACAAATGATGAATGATGAACAGCGCCTACAGCGGTTGTCCACCATTCATCATTTACCACTCATCATTCTCTATTAGAAGAATTTGTTACGTTGGTCGGTAATCTTGGCAGCATCGCGAAGCACTTGGGTGAGCATGCGCGATTTGTTGCGGTAGCCCTGCTCCATGCGGGCCTTCACTGCAGCGTCGTCAACAGCCTTCGGGGCCTTGCTGTCAATTTGAACCATATAAACGCCACTGGCACCCTTAACGGGACCAACCAAGCCGTTTTCGTTGGCGGCAATGGCCGACAAAACTTTAGGCTCCATGCCATAACGGCCAAAGTAGAAGTCGTTGAACGACACACTGTCCATGGTATCGACAGCCACATTGAGCTTCACGGCAATCGAGGCAATGTCATTGACAGCCTTTACAGCCTCGTCGGCACGGGCCATCAGCAGCTCGCCTTTCTTCTCAAGGCGCACGGGCTGTTCTATCATAGGACGCACCTGGTCAAGGGTGGCGTAACCTTTCTTGAGCACATCTTTGAGTGCGACAACAACATACATGCCGTCGCAGGAATACACCTGGTCGGCCACGGCACCAATCTTGGTGTCCTCGTTGTAGGCCCACTGCACTATGCTGCGGGCATTGTTCACGCCCGAGATGTTGTTCGACATCATGTTGACACGTGCACTGCGCACCTGCATGTTCTCCTGCTGGGCAGCAGCGGTAAATTCGGCGGCCGTGCGGTTCTGACCGGCAAAACGGCGGGCGGCCTCGTGGGCGGCCTTGTCGGTAGCGGACGACGGTAGTATCTGACGAGCCACAAGAGCCACACGGTACTTCTTGGCGGGAGTGGTCTTTTCAGTCACCTTCACGATGAAGTAACCCACACCCTGCGGGTGCTCGAACAAGAAGCAACCTCCGACAGGAGTATTGACAATGTCTTCGTTCAGGAAGCCGTAGCCACCATCAAGCTGCCAGTTCATGTCGCCTTTGGTATCACCCTTCTGGGGGTCGTCGCTATACTGCTCCACAGCCTGCTCGAAGCTCATCTTGTTACCTTTCACCAAAGCAAGCACGCTGTCGGCCAACTGCTTGGCCTGGTCGTTGCTGCGGGTAATCTGGCCACCGGCATTGCTGTTGAGAATGTAGATGACGCTGGCGCGCAGCGAATCGGGACGCATGGCGGCACCAAGCACCTTGGCCATCTGCCATTCGTTGCCAACCATCACAGGGGCTATCAGCGAACCAGCAGTCGAAGCGGCAATCTGCTCATCGAGGGGGGCCTTGAAGTTGGTTGAACGCACATAGCTGGAGTCATACGGACGGTCCGACTCGGCATTCACGAAGAAAGCAATTTCGTCGTCCGGGGTGGTCTGGAACTCTTCCCACACCGAGTTCACCTGAGCCTCGATGTCGGCAAGGTCCTGCTGTGTGGGTATCACCGGGAAGGTAATGAAGTCGATGTCGCGATACTCCTCGGGCACACGGAACTCAGCCTTGTGCTGCTCGTAGTAGTTCTGATAGTCGGCCTCTGCCACAGTGACCTCTTCGTCGCTCACGCTCTGGAAGGGCAGTGCCACAACTTTCACGTTAGCCACGCTGCTACCATACTCGGCAACCTTCTTGGCGATAGCGCTAGGCATATAGAAACCAGACTCGATAAGAGTGCTGTACTTCTGTGCCTCGCGGTCACGCTTCACATATTTCTCCAGTTCAACCCACTGCATGCGACGCATGGTGTCGAGCTGATTAAAGTTCTCAATCCAATAGTTGACCTGGCGCAGGTCGAATTGACCGGTCGACGGATCGGTGAACGACTGGCGGACATAGGGGTGAATGAAAGAACCTGTGTACATGTCGTTGACCTCGGCGGGGGTAACCTTAAGGCCAAGTTTTGCTGTCTGCTCTTCCATGAGGCTCTCGTCGACAAACTGCTGCCACACCTGCTCGCGAATCTGCATCTCCATCTCGGAGGGCACCTGTGCGGTCTGCTGCTGCATCTTGTAGTTGTCTTCCATCTCTGTGACCAGCTCGTTGAAGCGCTGCGAGGTCATCGTCTCGCCATTGACAACACCCACATCGGGTATGCCTCCACGATTCTTGGTAAGGTCACCAAGAATGAAAGCCAAAATGGCCACACCGACAATCGTCACAGCCACCCACGAGTGTTTTCTAATACTTCCAATAATTCCCATTTCTGTAAGGTTTGTTTAGTTTTTATTGTTATTATATTTTTTCATTAAAAAAGCGTGCAAAAATACAAAGAAAAACTGTAGTGAAAAAATTTTTTTGCCCTTATAGCACTGCCTCGCGGCCAAACACGCACATTTTCAGCCACTAACAAACACCAACTTTTAACTGCCGCCAAGCTTATACTTGTCGTTATAGACTGTTTTTTTCGACCTTTTGTGCTAAAAATCAAACGAGAATGGAAGCAGGTCGGCCACCTTTCCAAACACCCTCACGCGACCGTCATTTATGTAGCAAATCACACGCATCGGATGCCCCTGTCTCTGTTCATATTCTATCATCACCTGACGGCAGGCGCCGCACGGCGACGCCTCGCAGTATTCGCCGTCTTCGTTGAGTCCCACAATGGCCAGTGCGTCATAGTCACGATTGTCGGGATATTGCGCCGAGGCAGCAAAGATAGCCGTGCGTTCGGCACACAATCCCGACGGATATGCCGCATTCTCCTGGTTTGTACCGTTTACAACCAAGCCGTTGGTCAGACGCAGTGCGGCTCCCACAGAGAAGTGGGAATAGGGGGCGTATGCTTTCCGCGCAACAGCCATTGCGCTGTCTATAAGGGCTCTGTCGTCAGGCTGCAGGGCGTTCACCGAATCAAATTCGTCATAGTCAATCGTTATCTGCTGTCTCATATTTCCATGTTTTCTAAATAGTTCCTCGCCTCTGGACCAATGTTCATCAGCAAGTCCACCACACTGAGGTTGGGTGTGAATGGTATCCTGTCGGCAAACACTTGATAGTAAGGCTTCATCCCCTCAACGGGGTAGGGCTTCTTCGGAGTGAATCGGCTGCGGTAGTCTTCGCCCTCGCCGCTCTCCGGGTGGTAATCGGTGGTGTGCATCAGCCTGCACGGCACCTTGATTTTTGCCAATATCCATGCCATCACGGCATCGTTCAAGTCAACCAACCGCTCGTAGTGCTGCGACAGCAACGCCTCGAGGTCGTCGCTGTAGTACATAAAATAGGGCGATGCAGAGTATGCCGCTGTAAGAGTGCGCATGTGCACCACATTCCACCTATCTTTATAGTCTATGCACACCTCTTCGGTGCGGCTGTGATTCGAGCGCACTACGGGCACCGTCAACATTCGCACACCTCCGGCAGTCATTATCTCCATCCGGTTGCGATAGGTCTGTTTCGGGAAGGTCTCCTTCACCTCTACATCCGCCTCCGCACAACGCACCAACGCGGCCATATAGGCTATCGGAGGGAAATAGGCTGTGCTGAACAGCGGCGTCATGCACCCATCACAATTGATACCAGCTCGTCTTCGACCATGAAGAAGTCGATGTTGCCTTCGGGGAAGCTCACACGGCGCTCGCCCCAGTCTTCTTCGTCCACATCCTGCTCGACATAGCCGTTCTTCACCATCATCTCCACTATCTGCCGCTCGTCCAGGTCGAACACCTCCTTGCCCATGAGGGTGCTTTCCTCGTTTTCCACATCGATGCATGCCAACGTGGGGTTCTCGCCTTCGAAGAAGAGCACCAGTCCCAGCTCGTTGTAGCGCAACACCGTGGTAGGCTCGTCGGCGGCATTGTCGATGTTTTCCACTTCGTCGGCTTCTCCCAGCAGAGCCGATACCTCTTCCACCGGCATCTTGAAACGCAGGTCGCCTATGCCTTCTTTGATACTTATTGCAAAGTTCATATCATTTGGAATTTTTGTGCAAAGATACGGACTTTTTTCCAACCGCGCAAATTATTTTTCACTTTTGTATATCCTCATCAGGCAATCGCGGCAGTCAAACTCAAGCCTGAAACGCTTTCCGTTGTTGTGCAGCACAAGGGTGTCGGCAGGCGATATCTTTACTTTCGCCGACGGCTGGCCCGCCCTGTCGCACAGGCAGCATCCAAGCTCGTAGCGCAGACAGTATTTTGTGGTCATCAGTGCTTTGCCGCCATAGTCGCCGGTTTGCTCCAAACCGTGTTCTATTGTTTTTATTCCATGGTGTTTATAGAAGTCGGCGGATCTGCTGTTGACAACGTTTGCGCGATAATCCAACTCCGTGAAGCCACAGGTGGCGCCGCTGTCGAAGCCCGGCAGGGCATCGCGATAGCAGTCGCTGGTGTGGAAATGGTCAATGCGCGCCGTAGTGAGCTTCTCGACAGCCACACGGCGCACCTGGTTGAGTGTCGACACCGGAAGGAAATACATACCGCCGGTGCTATCGTTAACATCAATGGCACAGAATGGGGTGTCGCCAAGTTTGGCCAATTGCTTCTCAATATTTTGTGTACATTTCTGACAGTCGTCGGCACGAACATGCTCTGCCTCGATCACCTCGGTGACTCTCACCCCGTCCTCGTCTTCCATCTCTAACATGAAGCCGCTGTCTGTGCAGCCGAAGTCTATCCTGACCCCGATGCGACGGTCGGCACTGCGCCCTTTCAGTTGACGCTCAAAGTCTATGTCTTGATTGCGCCAAAGGGTGGTTCCAACCACGATATCAGGCATCTGACTGGGGGTAAGCACCCGTCCCTGCACAGCGTTGACCAAGAAGCCTTGCATCCTGCCATCTGCGTCGAAGCAGCACAGACCGTCACCATTGGAAAAACGCTCGTTACCACCGACGGTGATGGTACGTCTGCCCACTTCAACCACCTCTCCTACCCTCTTCCCCAGCGACTTCTGCGTTGCGAAGTTGGCCATTGGTCTGCGACTGCGAAGGAAGTAGTCGGTATATCCGCGGTTGAAGGTGCGCTCAACGTCGGGGGTGAAAAAGAACATGGTCTTGCCCGACGAGGCTCGCCGCATTCGGTCGCCCCAGCCTTCTATCAAGTTGTCAAGCTGTTGACGATAATATGCCGTAACGTTTTTAACATAGTTCAAGTCTTTCAAGCGCCCCTCTATTTTGAACGACGTAATTCCTGCAGCAATCATGTTCTCAAGCTGTTGACTGGCATTGAAGTCCTTCAACGACAGAAGGTGCCGGTCGCGTATCAGCGTCTGTCCGTCAGCGGTCTCCAGGTCGTAGGCCGAACGGCATGGCTGCGAACAGCACCCCCTGTTGCCGCTGCGGCCGTTAAGGTATTGGCTCATATAGCATTGTCCGCTATAGCTCACACACAATGCCCCATGCACAAAAGCCTCCAGGTCGACGGTGGTGGCCTGGCGGATGGCATGCATCTGTTTCAAAGAAGTTTCACGGGCGAGAATAACACGACGGAAGCCTACTGATTCCATGAACTTTACCCGCTCAACCGTAGCATTGTGGCACTGTGTGCTGGCGTGCAGCTCGATGGGCGGCAGGTCGCATTCCAGCAAGCCAAGGTCCTGAATGATAAGTGCATCGACACCCGAATCGTATAGTCGATGTATCATCTTCACTGCATCGTCCAATTCGTTGTCGAAAAGCAGCGTGTTGACAGTGGCAAACACCTTGGAACCATATAGATGAGCATATCGCACCAGCTCCTCGATGTCCTCGATGGTGTTGGTTGCTGCGGCGCGGGCGCCGAAGGCCGGAGCACCGATATAAAGGGCATCGGCACCGTGGTTGACGGCCTCGCGGCCAAACTCAAGATTCTTGGCAGGGGAGAGCAATTCGAGTTTCATGCAATAATAAACGCACGCATCCGTTATTTATTGCATGTCAACACCAAACAGAACAATCTTCGGCGGCCTGCATATCTTCGACCGCGAACTGAAACGAGACATCTGGCGCAACGCGCGTTTCACCATCCTGCTGGACGAGAACACCTTCCAGCACTGTCTGCCGACACTTATCAGCAAGGTAGAGCCTCTGCAGGAGGCCGACTTCGTCGAGGTGCCCATGGGCGAGGAATGCAAGAGCCTCGAGGTGGCGGCGCAGGTATGGCAAACGCTTTTAGAGAGTGGGGCCGACCGCAACGCGGTGATTGTCAACCTAGGCGGTGGCACGGTGTGCGACCTGGGCGGCTTCGTGGCATCGACCTACATGCGCGGCATACGCCACATCAACATCCCCACCACCCTGCTGGCAATGACCGACGCTGCCCTCGGCGGCAAAACGGCCATCGACTTCGGCGGCGTGAAAAACAGCATAGGCCACTTCCATCCCGCCGCGGTAACTGTCGTCAACACCCCGTTCCTCGACACCCTGCCGCCCATCGAGATGCTCAACGGCAAAATAGAAATGGTGAAGACAGCCCTCGTGGCCGACGAAACCCTCTACAACAACCTTGTGGCCACCGACGGTGTACTGCACCGGCAGGTCACAGCCACGGCACGCATCAAAAACCGCGTGGTGAAGGCCGACCCCTATGACCGCGGCATACGCCACATACTGAACTTCGGCCACACCTTCGGTCACGCCATCGAACTGCACGCCAACCTGCCCCACGGCATCGCCGTAGGCCTTGGCATGAAAGCAGCCATGTACCTATCAACAAAAAAGATAGGCCTGCCCGAAGAGGTCTTCAACACCTACTCCGCATGGCTTAAATCGCAGTTCTTACCCTTCTCCCTTCACCTCTCTCCTTTCAATTTGAAAGACATCGAGCAGATGCTGCCCCTGATGCGGCGCGACAAGAAAAACGCCGACGGCGAGCTGCGCTGCGTGCTGCTGCAGGCCCCCGGAGCCACCATGATCGACGTGACTGTGTCGGACAACGAGGTCCGCGACGCACTTCTCAAGCTTTTTCCCCTCTAAAAAACAAGACACGTTTTTAACATAAAAAGAGTTAAAGACACATTGTTTGTTTCGCCATAAGCTCGTATTGGAAATCAACGAGTTATGGCGATATTTTTGCATACATCATTCTGTATCAGTGTGCATTAGCCGAAAAACAAACCCATAACCCCCTGAAACACAGCACCATCTCTTTACCCTCTCTTACTATTCTCCATACATTCGACTATTGAACACATACTTAAGTAAGAGATGTTAAATTTAACATTTGGCTCTGATATGTTTTTTAATAGTTTTTTGTGGCAAGACATCCCTGGCGCGAGGGTAGCTTAAGGGTAGCTCAAAAAGAACTTTTTTCGCTTTTTAACTTCTATATAATTTTTTTTTTTGTATTTTTGCCACGCTATCTATATAACATAAATAGCGGCAAACAAAAAACAATATTATACTAACTAACAAATTACAACATGAAGAAAACACTAAAAGTTTTGGCTCTTATGGCATTGATGGCAGTGCCATGGGCAGCCGGCGCACAGAACACGTTGACCACCTGCAACGGAACGGCCAACAACGAGTATGTGCCATTCTACGGCTATTATGCCGACGAGAGTCAGCATAACCAGCTGATCTACCCGGCCGACAGCCTGACGGCCATGATTGGCCAAGCCATCACACAGATGGCTTTCCATATCGACCTCTCGGCCAGCAACGGCAGCTATACTGCGGCCGACCGCATGGGCACATGGACTGTGTCGCTTGGCTCGACAACGGCGACAACCCTCAGCGGTATCGACAACGCCATGACTTTGACGGAAGTCTACCAAGGCTATTTCGACTGCTCCTCCGGCACCCTCACCCTGACATTCAGCGACGGCTATGTCTACAACGGCGGCAACCTGCTGGTCGACCTCCAGCATGCCGCTGCCAGCTGGAATCGCTGGTATTTCCTGGGTGTGAACGCCAACGGCGCCGCCTATTGCTACAATAGCCAGCGCAACTTCCTGCCGAAGGTCACCTTCAGCTACAGCAACCCTCCCTCGTGCATACGCCCGGAGAACATGACGGCCACCAACATCACCAGCGACGGCCTGACGCTCGTATGGTCCGATCCTGCCAACAGCGGTGCTTCCTACAGCATCGACTACTGGAAGAATAACGGCGACACCAACAATGTGACCGCCACCGACACCTTCTACACTTTCACCGGCCTGGATGCCAACAGTCTCTACCACTTCGCACTGAAAGCCGTTTGCTCGGCCAGCGACGAGTCTAGTGTCCTGAACGGCACCTTCTCTACCGCTTGCGGCGGCTCTACCTGCGACCTAACCGTCACCGCTGCCGGCCAATACAGCAGCTCTTCCTACTCCCCCACCCTAACGCTCTACCAGAACGGTGCCGAACTGGCCTCGGTGAACAACAGCACACAGACCGTATCTGTCTGCTCCACCGACACGGTTATCGTTATATACACCGATGCCACATACACGTGGTATAGCCGTACAGCCACCATTCTCGACGGCGGCGGCACAACACTGTTCAACGGTTCGACCGAGAATTACTCCACCGGCGACGTGCTGCTCTCCATCGCCACCCCCTGCCCCAGCTGCATCCCGCCCATGGCGCTCACCACGCTGCCCGACTCGAACCAGATTGAGTTCTCGTGGACTCCGCGCAGCGGCGCCTCGCAGTTCATCGTCTACCTCGGCGACTCGATGGTCAACGACAACGTTACCGACACATTCTACACCTTCACCAACCTCAACGCCAACACCCAGTACACTGTCAAGGTGCAAAGCGTATGCTCGAGCAGCGACAGCTCGAATATCGTCAGCAAGACCGTACGCACCGCCTGCGGCCAGATTGCCCTGCCCTACTCGGTCAACTTCGAGGACATTGCCAACAACGGTGCCTGGTATCCCTGCTGGGACAGCACCATCCACGCCGGCACCGACCCCAGCGTGAACAACGTGCGCAACCACACCTCCGGCGGCACCTACGCCATGTATCTGCAGGCCACCAGCTCGGAGAGCTACAACTTGGTGGTCAGCCCACAGATTCCCACAGCCGGCAACAACATCTACGTCCGCTTCTGGGCCTACCGCAGCAATGGTTGGATAAAGGCCGGCGTGATGACCAACCCCTACGATACCAGCACCTTCATCCCGATGGTAACCATCAACAGCGGCAGCGGCTGGAACGAGTATGAGTTCCGCACCGACACGCTCGACGCCTCGGCCACCTACTATGTGGCCTGGATGGGTTACTACGGCACCAGCTATAGCACCGCCATCGGTGAAATCGACGATATCTATATCAGCGAAGCCCCCACTTGCGCCCGCATCACCGAAGTTACACTCGACACCGCCACCGACGACGGTCTGACCATCAGCTGGGTCGACAACGTGAACAGCAACGCCACCTACACCGTATACTGCTGCAAGGACGGCACCACCGACACCATGACCATCTACGCCACCGACACCACGGTAAGCATTAGCGGCCTCGACGCCAGCTCGGCCTACAATGTGACCGTCGTGGCCAACTGCGGCGGCGACGATGCCGAAGCTTCGCCCGCGTTTACCTTCCGCACCGCATGCGGCCAGATGGTTGTGCCTTTCTTCGACAACTTCGACAGCTACGCCAACGGCTTCTGGCCTCCCTGCTGGCACCGCCTGCGCAACCATGGCACCGACCCCAGCGTCAACGCACAATTCCACCACAGCGGCTCGCAGTCGATGTTCCTGCTGGCAGAAAACGATACCACACTGTTCTGCACTCCCTCGGCAGTGCCCCTCGACGGCGACAACATCTATGTGCGCTACTGGGCATTCCTGAACTATTCTTCCTACTACACCGAAACCAAGTGGATAAAGGCCGGCGTGATGACCGACACCAACGATATGTCGACCTTCATTGCCCTCGACAGTGTGACCTACCACAACTTCAACAACGTGTTTGAAGAACGCGAGTTCACCACAGCCAACCTCGACCACGACTCGGTCTACTGGGTGGCCTGGATGTTCTACAGCTCCAACAACGGCTATGGCAGCTACAACCGCGGCGCCATCGACGATGTCTACATCAGCGCCTTGCCCAGCTGCTTGCGCGTGAGCTCTGTCGCCGTTGCCGATGCCGACAGCAACAGTATCACCGTCAGCTGGATTGACAATGCCAACAGCAGCGCCTCATACACGGTATTGGTTGGCGACTCGATTGCCGCCGCCGGTGTCACCGACACCTTCTACACCGTCACCGGCCTCAACGCCAACACCCAGTACACCATCAGCGTGGCTGTTGAGTGCGGCAGCGAGACCTCCGAGGCCGTCAGCGCCACAGGAAGCACCACCTGCACGGGTTATGCTATCCCCTACAGCTACGGTTTCGAAACCGAGAACGACCTGGCCTGCTGGATTGCCATCAACGGTGCAAGCTACGGCGGCGGCCGCAACAGCGGCGACGCCAGCACCGGAAGCTACAGCTACCTGTTCTACTACGGCGGTCAGTCGTCGCTCACCTCGCCCCTGCTAACAGGCACCGAGAACGGCCTCCGCGTCCAGTTCAAGTACAAACGCTATTCCACCTACTACAGCGAGGGCTTCATGGTGGGCTATTCCACCACCGGCAACGACAACAACTCGTTCGTCTGGGGTCCCGAAATCACCGATGCCACAGACTCCTACCAGACCTACGAGGCAATCTTCCCCGCCGGTGTCAAGTTCGTGTCTGTCAAATACACCACCACTGATAACTACGGCATCTACCTCGACGACTTCAACTTCGAGCTGCCTCCCGACTGTATGCCTGTGACGCTGCTCACTGTCGACACCACCACTGCCGACGGCGCCACAATACACTGGTCGGCTCCCAACGGCGCAAGCAACTTCATTGTGCGCCTGAACGACAGCACCGACTACAACACCACAGATACAGTATACAACATCAGCGGCCTAAGCGGACGCACACCATATAGCGTTAGCGTGGCTACCGACTGCTCGGGCGATACCTCCGACTGGGTGAGCACCAGCTTCGTCACCGGCTGCACCGGTGGCGAATGCGAGGTGACCGTCGTAATGACCGACAGCTATGGCGACGGCTGGAACGGCAATGCCGTCGAGGCATACCAGAACAACGCCCTCGTAGGCTCGGCAACCATTACCTCCGGCCACAACGGCACAGCCAACATCACGGTCTGCGCCAACATGCCCGTCGAGTTCCGCTTCCACGCGGGCAGCTATCCTGGCGAAATAAGCTTCACCATCTATGACGGCGGCGACGAAGCAATCTATACCGCAGCCCAGGGTTCGATGAATGGAGTTGCCGACGGAACAGTGCTCGCCAGCGTGGCCGATGCATGCCCCACATGTCTGAAACCCGCCAACGTCATAGCAACCTATATCGACAGCAACGACTTGGCATTCAGCTGGACTGTCGACCCACAAGTGATTGAATACCTGGTGTCGTTCAACGGCGGCATCTGGCAGAGCAACACCATCGGCACCTACAGCGCCACAGGTCTGAATCCCAACACTGCCTACACCTTCAGCGTCAAAGCACGCTGCGACGTCTACGACACCTCCAATGCCCGCACCATCACGGTGAAGACCTCGTGCGGACAGATGGTTCTGCCCTATGTAGAGAGCTTCGAGGCCGACGCCCAAGGCAATGTGCCGTCGTGCTGGACGGTGGTTCGTCCCGGCTATGAAGGCTACCCCGGTGTAAGCGGTAGCGAACATACCGGCAACAACGGCATGACCCTGGCAGCTGCCCACAACGACAGCACCACCATAGCCACCAGCGCTGTGCCTCTTGCCGGCGACTCGATCTATGTAAGCTTTTGGGCTTCTGTCAACGCCGGCAATACCCTGCAGGCTGGTGTGATGACCGACCTGGCATACGACAGCACATTCATTCCGCTGATGTCAATACCTAGCAACGGCAGCACCTATACTCTCTATGAGTTCAACACCTCGAGTCTCGGCACCATATACTCCAACACCACATTCTATGTCGCATTCCGACTTGTGACGGGAAGCAGCAACCACTATGCCGATATCGACGACATCAACATCCGCCTCGACGAAGGCTGCATGTATCCTGCCAACCTCACCGCCAATCCCTCGGCAACAAACGTCGACCTTGAGTGGAGCGCCAATGGCGTGAGCATGGGCACCTATGTGGTGCAGTACAAGACAAACGGTGCAACCACGTGGGATTCCGCCGGTACCACTCCCGACACCACCTTCACCATCCTAGGCCTCAGCGCTGCCACAGCCTACAACGCACGCGTTGGTCTCGTTTGCGGCAACGACACGCTGTGGACCAACGTCTCGTTCACCACAAGCTGCGCCATACTGCCTTTGCCCTACTTTGAGGACTTCGAAGCATACGCTAACGACGTGATGCCCCCGTGCTGGGGTTGGAACACCTCGTTCTGCACTCACTGGGACGGAGGCGTATTCTTCCGCTCCTACCATGGCGGCGGCTCCGAGTATGCCGTGCTGCCTCAATTGGACGGCAATATCAACAAGTACCAGATTGAGTTCGACACCAAGGTTGGTACCCCCGCCGAACAGGACGGTATCCTGCTGGGCGTTGCCGACGCCGCTGGCGTACTCGTAGGCTGGCTCGACACCATACAGGATCCCAACCACTCGCGCAACGCACACGTGCACCATGTCATCAACATGGTCAACTACAGCCTGCCTTTCGGCGCCGCTCGCATTGCTTTCGCACAATACCGTAACTGGGGCGAATGGGCTCTGATCGACAACATCAACATCATCGAGCTGCCCGACTGCCTGCCTGTGGACACCCTTGCTGTTCACAACATCGAAGACCCCGACCACACCAGCTTCACCTGGTCGAGCATGGGCGAAGAAGCCCAATGGCAGGTCTATGTCGACACTGTGACCGCCAACATCGACTCTGTCCCCGACAGTCTCTTCACCACCGTCACTACCCGCAACTACACTATCCCGATAGGTGACATCCAGGGTGGTGGCATCTACACCTTCTATGTACGCGCCGACTGCGGCGTCGACCAGAGCAGCTGGTCGTCCTATACCTTCGGTGCCGGTACGGTGATTATGAACAACTCCTCAGTGGCCGACACCGTGATAGGCTGCGGCCTCGTAGTCTACGACAATGGCGGCCCCATCGCCGGCTACCTGCCCAACAGCAACTCGGCCTTGGTAATCCGTTCCGAGAACGCCGGCAGCGAACTCGAAGTCTTCGGCGGCGCCTTCGGCTTCGGCTCCTCGGCTGCCACGCTGAACATCTACGACGGCGAGGGTACCGACGGCTCCTTGCTCTACACCTACAGCATCATTGATGGCCGCGACACCATTGACAGTGTCTTGGCAACATCGACCACCGGCGCACTGACCATCACTTTCACTGCCAGCGGTAATATGTGCCACACCGGATACGAGCTATACATCCACTGCGTGGGTACCGCCATCTGCGAACGTCCCACACAGCTTCAGGCCGAAATGACCTTCGTGGACGAGGCCGATGTAACATGGCATGGAACCTCGGCAGCCTATGAGCTCTACTACAAACCTTCGGGTGCCAGCGTGTGGAACGTTGAGAACTGCACAACTGCAAGTGCACACCTCACAGGCCTCATCCCCGACACCAACTACGATCTCTATGTGGTGGGCATATGCGGCAGCGAAACCTCTACGCCCAGCTTCCCGATAGTGCTCAACACACACTTCGACGTTGTTATCGAACCCTGCGACCCCGCCACCGACCTCGTCTACAGCGATGTCTCCACCACATCGGCGGTGCTCAACTGGACAAGCGATGGCTCCGCATGGGAGATAGAGGTCAAACACCTCAACGTCACCGACACTATCAACGTCACCGCCAAGCCATATACGCTCACCGACCTCATGCCCACTATGCAGTATAATGTACGCGTGCGTACCGTGTGCGACAATATCTTTGTCGAGCCCTACTCGGAGTGGAGCAACACGGTGACCTTCACCACCCAGACCCCCAACCAGGAAAGCATCGACAATGCCGAGAACAGCATGATGGCCATCTACCCCAACCCCGCCAGCTCTGTTGTCACCATAAGCGTCGCTATGGAAGGCCAGGTCGAGATGAACCTTGTCGACATGAACGGCCGCGTGGTCTACACTCATGCAATCAAGCAATCTGACAATAAGACAATCTCTGTCGATGTCAGCATGCTGGCCAAGGGTGCCTACTTCGTCCGTATTGTTGGCGAACAGGCAACCGCCGTCCGCAAACTGATAGTGAAGTAAGCAACTTTACACAACAGAAAAGCCCCGCCGATTGGCGGGGCTTTCTTTTTGCTGTTTCGTTGTATCGACTTATGTCAATAGCCTGCCGTACTGCTTATTTATTGTAGCGCTGGCACTCCTTGGGGGTAACGCAGGTGCCGGTGGCACGAGCCACGAGGATTTTCTCCTCAAGCACCTCGGCGGCGCTGGCGCTGATCTCGGGCAGGGTGCGGATGACCTTATAGGCCTCGAATTTCATCTTGCGGCTGGTGTTGCCGACGTGGGTGATTTCGCCATAGGCTTCGATATAGTCGCCTGCATAGACGGGGGCCTTGAACTCGACCATGTCGTAGGCGCAGAAAAGACCTTCGTCGCCATCTTGTTTGATAAGGAGCTCGGTGGCGACATCGCCAAAGAGGTGAACCATGTGTGCGCCATCAACGAGATTTCCACCGTAGTGGGCGTCCTTGGCGCTCATGCGGACGCGGAGCATAGATGTAACTGCCATATTTGAATTATTTTTTTATTACATAATCAACAAAGATGCCGGGGGTCTTGACGTTCTCGGGGGCGATGGCACCAGCAGCGACAATCTCCTGCGGCTCGACAATGACAGTGTCGGCGGCGGTGGCCATCATGGGGCTGAAGTTCTGGCTCGTGCCCTTGTAGACCAGGTTGCCGGCCTCGTCGGCAATATTTGCGCCAATGATGGCGACATCGGCACGGACGGGTTTCTCAAGGAGATATTCCTTGCCATCAACGGTGACCTTCTGCTTGCCGTTCTCGACGACAGTGCCGAGACCAGTCTGGGTGAGGACACCACCAAGACCTGCGCCGGCAGCACGTATCTGCTCGGCGAGGGTGCCCTGCGGCTGGAGGGTCACTTTCAATTCACCGGCATTCATCTGGTCGATAGTGTTGTTGTTGGTGCCAATGTGGGTAGCGATAAGGGCCTTCACCTGATGGTTGGTGATGAGCTTGCCAACACCCACTTCCGGATAAGCGGTGTCGTTGCAGATAATGGTCAAGTCCTTAACATTGCGAGCCACCAGCTCGTCGATGAGAGCAATCGGGTTGCCCACGCCAAGGAAACCTCCGACCATAACGGTCATGCCGTCGTGAATCATGTCGGCGGCCTCTTTTACTGTGACAAATTTCTTCATAAGAATATACTATTTTTTTGTTAATTGCGTTACTTAATTCAAAATGCAAATATACTACTTTTTTGCCAATTAGAAAAAAAATTTGTGCAGTTGTCGAATTATGAGTAATTTTGCACCTGCAAAGTAATATGAAAGAAGCATGAAAAAGACGCTGTTTTTGACACTTGGACTGCTGTTGCTGACAGCTTTTGCCGTCAGTGCACAGGAATACATAGAGCCCGTGGAAAAATGGAAAAACGCCGAAGTGTGGGGTAATAATTATCATGGTTGGGCTTTCCATCAAGACTGGGAGGTCGACTTCACAGTCGAGAACCAAGACGGCCGCTTCACCCCTACCGATGCAGAAATAGCAGAAGCCGAACGTCTCATCCAGAAACGCATCCACTATGTCAACCGTGACCACTACAACCAGCAGGGCGACTGCCCGGTCATCGACGAACATATGCGCAAGTACCGCCGCCAATACGTCGGTTTCACCAACGACCGCGGCGACCATATCATGTGGGTCAACTTCCTCTGGAGCGACACCATCAGCGATGCCAAACTAGCCGACGACATAATCCTCACCCGCGGCCAATGCGGCCATTTCTGGCATATCAAATGCAACCTCGCCACACGCAAGGTCTACGGCCTCGAGGTGAACGAAACCGGCGACCTTGAGTTCATTCCGCGTATTAAGAAACCTGCTCCGCGTATAAGCAAGTCGAAGACCGACAAGCAACAGAAAGTGCGCAAGACCGGCATCATACACCGTCCCGACGAAAAGGTGTTCAATTAATGGAGTTGCGCTCTCTTATCACCAAATTCCTTAAGTTCGGAGTGGTGGGCGCCAGTGGCATGGTGGTCCACGGCGGCGTGTTGTACCTATTCAAAGAAGTGGTTGGCTTCAACCCGTTTGTGTCCAACACCATAGGTTTCGTCACGGCAGCAACCACCAACTACATCCTTAACCGCATCTGGACTTTCCGCAGCAAGGAAAAACAGGTCGCTGTGGAATACCTGAAGTTCATCCTTGTCTCTGTGATTGGACTCGGTATAAACAACGGCACCCTGTGGCTTACCGGACGCATGCTGCCATCGTGGAACGACGACTGGCGCTTCTATTTACTCTGGGTGTTTGCCGTGGGCGTCACCACTCTGTGGAACTTCTTTGGCAATATGCTATTCACTTTCCGGAAGAAAGAGATTTCTTAAGGGCACGTACCCGCTCGGCCGACTCGTGAATACGCTCGCCGCTAACAAGGCCCTCTTTCACTAGCTTCTTGATGATTCTCACCGTTTTCGGCACCAACTCGGTGTCATATTTGCCGCCATTGTTGCTCAAGCACAGCAGGTCGGCACCGGCCTCTATGGCCATGCGTATTGCCGTTTCGAAGGAGTATTGGTTCACTATGGCACCCATAGCCAAATCGTCGGTCACTATCACCCCATTGAAGCCCAACGTATCGCGCAAATAAGAGGTGATGACTGGCGACAGCGATGCCGGCAGGCTCGAGGCATCAAGCCTGCGATTAATGACATGCGCCGTCATCACCATCGGCACCTCCTTTACAAGTCCTCGATAAGGGTCAAGCTCCAATTCCTTCCAGGTATCACTCACATCCACCAAACCCTTGTGTGTGTCGCCCGTGGCGCTGCCATGGCCGGGGAAATGCTTCATGCAACTCGCCACACCTTGCTTTTTCTGCTCTTCGAGCCATATCTTGCAGCACTTGGCAACCTGCTCGGACGATGACGAGAAACTACGCCCCATCCTGCCGATAACCGGACAGTCGGGGTTCACATCGACGTCGGCTACGGGAGCGAAATTGAGGTTGATGCCAACTTCCCGCAGCATCTGCGCCGTCATGCGGGCAGCTCTGCGCACACTGTCGTCACCCCCCATGGCACTGACCTTGTGCGAGGCAACCGGTGTAAAACCGTAGCGCTGATGCAGACGGCTCACCGCACCACCCTCCTGGTCTATGCCTATCAGCAGGTCGGGCTTCACTCGGCGCAACTGCCTGCACAGGCTTTGCACCTGCTGCACTCCTCTGATGTTACGGCCACGCTTGCCGCTCTGCGCATCGTAGTCGAACAATATCACCGAACCCACACGGAAATGTGTCAGGTCGCGCCAGATGTGGTCGCTGGAGTCCAAAGCTATGCCGCGAAAACCGACTAGGAGCATCTCGCCTATGTCGTCGTCTAGACTGTACTCCGGAGCAATATCGCCTTCAGGCAAAGTGGGCTTGGAGGCATTGCCGCACGACGTGGCAATGCCGAGAAATACGATTACTGCAATAAGAATCTTTTTCATCCTTCAAATGGTATTCGGTGTAATATGCTGCGTCCAAGGGTAATCTCGTCGGTATATTCAAGGCTGTCGCCCACAGCCACGCCACGGGCCAGCGTGGTAACCCTCACACCCAATGGCTGCAGCTGTCGGTTAAGGTAAAAGTTTGTGGTGTCGCCCTCCATGGTTGTGGGCAATGCCAACACCACCTCCTCCACAGGTGCCGGGTCGCCGGTCTCTATGCGGCGCAACAGGCTGGCTATCTCGAGGTCGTGCACGCCTATGCCATCGATGGGCGATATAACGCCGCCCAGAACATGATAGAGTCCGCGGTACTGCTGAGTGTTCTCTATTGCCATCACATCCTGCACGTTCTCCACCACACAGACGATGCCCTTCTGCCGCTTCTCGCTGCTGCAGATAGGACACACCTCGGTGTCGCTCACATTATGGCAATAGCGGCAGTGGTGCAGCTCGGTCTTCAGATGCAGTATGGCTTCGCTCATGTCGCGCACCTTCTGCTCATCCTCCTTCATCAGGTGCAGCGCATACCGCAACGCCGACCGCTTGCCCACGCCGGGCAGCGTGGCCAACTGCTCAACAGCCTCCTGCAGTATCTTCGACGGTAAATCCATCGGCTGCCATTAGCAGAGGTTCATGCTCTTCTTGATGCTCTCAATCTTGGCGTCGAGGGCGTCGTTGGTCTTGTCGAAGCTGCCCTTGCAGCAGAGCTCGCCTTTGACGCCGAAGTAGAATTTGATTTTGGGCTCGGTGCCGCTGGGGCGCACCGTGATTTTGTTGCCCTTGTCGGTGAAGAACTGCAGCACATTGCTCTTCGGCAGATCGATAGCAGTGACTTTGCCGGTAAGCAGGTCCTTGCTTTCATGTGTCTGGTAGTCCTTGATGCACACCACCTTCTCGCCGTCAATCTCGGCGGGCGGGTTGCTGCGGTAGTCGCGCATCATCTGCTGTATCTCCTCGGCGCCGCTCTTGCCCTTGCGCACAACGCTCACGAGGCCTTCCTTGTAGAAGCCGTACTCACGGTAGATGTCCACCAGCACATCGAAGAAGGTTTTGCCCTGTTCGGCGGCCCAGGCAGCTATCTCGGCAATCATCGAGCAGGCGGCCACAGCGTCTTTGTCGCGCACAAAATCGCCAATCATGTAGCCGTAGCTCTCCTCGCCACCGGCGATGAAGGTCTCCATTCCCTCGAGTTCCTTGATTTTGGCTCCGATAAACTTGAAACCTGTCAGCACGTCGTAGTATTTCACACCGGCGCGGGTGGCTATGTCGGCCGGCAACTCGCTGGTGACGATGGTCTTCACGATAAACTCGTTGCCCGTGAGCAGCTGCTTTTCCTGCCACTGGCGGATGATATAATAGAGCAGCACGCTCATGGTCTGGTTGCCGTTGAGCAGCATCCACTCGCCGTCGGGACGCTTCACAGCCACGCCCACGCGGTCGGCGTCGGGGTCGCTGGCGAAGACGATGTCGGCATCAATCTTTTTTGCAAGATCCACAGCCATGCTCATGGCAGCCTTCTCCTCGGGGTTGGGGCTGGGGGTGGTGGGGAAGTTGCCGTCGGGCACGGCCTGTGCCTCGACGACATTCACATTGGTGAAACCCAGCTGCTTCAGCATGCGTGGGATGAGCGTGATGCCCGTGCCGTGGAGCGGCGTGTAGACAATCTTCACATCGCTGTGTTTCTTTATCAGCTCGGGGTTCAGCGCGTTCTTCTGCACACGGTCGAGATACACTTTGTCGACGTCCTCGCCGATGATGGTGATATTCTTCTCGCCGCCGGCCATTTTCACGTCAGAGACCGCTTTGATTTTCAGCACCTCGTCGATGACGGCGGTGTCGTGCGGCGCGGTCAACTGGCAACCGTCGCTCCAATAGGCCTTGTAGCCGTTGTATTCCTTGGGATTGTGCGAGGCTGTGACCATCACACCGGTGTGGCAGTTGAAATGGCGCACGGCGAAGCTCAGCTCGGGCGTGGGCCGCATTCCGTCGAACAGATATACATGGAAGCCATTGGCGGCAAGCACCGAGGCAGTGATTTCGGCAAACTCGCGACTGTGGTTGCGGCTGTCGTGGCTCACGGCGGCACGCAGCTCCTTCTCGCCGGCATTGACCTTCTTCACATAGTTGGCCAAGCCCTGTGTAGCCATAGCCACCGTATATTTGTTCATTCGGTTGGTGCCCACACCCATGATGCCACGCAAGCCGCCAGTGCCGAATTCCAGATGGCGGTAGAAACTCTCGTTGAGCTCGGTGGGATTGGCGGCCATATCGCGTATGGCCTGCTTGGTTGCCTCGTCGTAGTCGCCTTCGAGCCAGGCCTTAACATTGAGCTTTGCGCTCTCGTCGATGTTCAATGTATTTATATCCATGGTGTAACTTGTTTTAGTTTAGTAAGTGCATTAACTAGAAAAACCTCTTTTTATTGTGTATTAACCAAAAATTATGCCTTATCGAGCACCAATGCTCGCTGCCATGCCGGCTGCCATCTTGTATTGGTTTTAACCCCGACAACAAGGTTTTCCAACCAAATCCAGTTAACATAAAAACTGTTAAAACGCGAAAAATCTTACACCCTTTAGCCTCCGCTGGAAATCAGGTAGTTACAGCGGAATTTTTACATATAACACTCTGTATCAGTGCATGGTAGCCGATAAATGAACATATAACTGCCTATGACACAGCACCCTCTCTATACCCTCTCTTACTACTAACCTAGTATTCTCCTTATGAACAATTACTAAAGTAAGAGATGTTAAATTTAACATTTGGTGAAGATAAGTTGAACTATGCTTTTTGATGGCGCCTCATCACCTGTTATCCCCCCATTTGGCCCCTACCGGTCCGAAAATAGTACCGTAGGGCTGAACGCCGCCACGTGAGAACAACAACATTGAGAAATATTGACATTTTCATTTTTTTTCGTATCTTTGCACCGATGAAAATCGACGAAGCCATATCACGGTTCCACGACTATATAGCCACCGAGCGGCGCATGGCTGCCGGCACGGTGGAGAACTATATCGGCGACCTGCGCGACCTGGAGACCTATCTGCATAGCATCGACATCGACGACATGGAGGAACTCTCGGCCCGCGAGCTGCGGGAATGGCAGATGGGTCACATGGAGCGCGGCGAGGCGGCAGGGACTGTGAAACGCAGGCTGTCGTCGGTGAGCAGCTGGCTGCGCTACCTGCGTCGCCATGGCCTCTACGACGTAGACCTGATGGCAAAGGTGTCGGCACCCAAACAGCCCAAGCGCCTGCCGGTGTTCTACAAGGAGAGCGAGACAGAGCACCTCTATGACGAAGGCATCTTCGCAGACGACTTCTGGGGCCGGCGCGACGCGCTGATACTGCGTATGCTCTACGAGACCGGCATGCGACGTTCGGAACTAACAGGCCTCAGGGAAAGCTCGGTGGACATGGCTTCGCTGACCATCAAGGTGCTCGGCAAACGCAACAAAGAACGCCTGATTCCGATAGAAAATGAGTTGGCACACAATATTTCGGATTATCTCGCGTTAAAACATCAGACATTGGAGCCGACAGAATGGCTTTTCACGGGCAAACGCGGCGGACAACTGAACCCCAACCAGGTGTACCAGATTGTGCATAAGTATATGACCACCCTGTCGAACGCCGACCGCATCAGCCCCCACGTGTTCCGCCACAGCTTCGCGACACACATATTGAGCGAGGGCGGCAACATACAGGCAATAAAAGAGCTGCTGGGCCATGAGAGCCTGTCGACGACAGAGATATACACCCACGTGACGCGCGAGCACCTGAAAGACGTTTACAAGCACGCCCACCCACGCGGCAGAAAGAAATAGAAACACGTATCAACAACATATAAAAAAGGAGGATATTATGAACACTACAATCAATTCGGTGAAATTCAAAGCCGACGAGAAACTGGAGAAATTCATCAACGAGAAAGTCGCCAAACTGGACCGTATGATCGACAACGCCATAAAATGTGAGGTTACCCTCAAGGTCGACAAACCCGAGACCGACAATAACAAGATTGCCGAGCTGCGCCTCTTTGTTCCCGGCAAGGATCTCTTCGTCACAAAACAGGCCGACACCTTCGAGCAGGCTGTAGCCGACGGTATCGACACCCTGAAGGTGCAGATTGAAAAATACAAGAACGCCTAAACAGCATTAATCACAAAAAGGCAGGGCTGGTTTGCGAACCGGCCCTGCTTCTTTTATTACCTTATGAGGAGCACCGAGCCTACCTGCCGCTGCATGACCTCGGGTCGGTAGACGGTTGAGTAGAGGATATAATAGACATAGTTGCCCGAGGGACAGTCTTGCCCCACAAGATTACGACCATCCCAACGGCCGTCGATGTCGTCGCTGCGGTATACCAACACACCGCGACGGTTATAGATGTTTATTTCGTAGTGTGCTATATGATACCCTTGAACAAAGAACTCGCGGTTAGTCTCGGCACCGGGAGTGAAGGCATTGGGCGTCACAAGGTCGGTATGCTCGATGGGTATGAGGGTGACGGCTGTGTCGGTGCACCGTCCATCGCCCACAACGAGTTTTACGCTCACTGTGTCGGCACCGGCGTCGGCCGTGGAATAGATGACACGGCCTGACCAGTCGAGCAACTCGTCGTCGATAAACCACTGCCGCCATACATATTCGGTGCCAACATCGCGGGCCTCGAACGAAAGGTTGCTGGCATTGAGTATGCGCGGCGCCACACGCATCTTGGCTACAGGCACGGTAAACGGCAGAATCTTCACTTCGACAACATTGGGACATATCGGCCGTGCCCGGTAGTCGCCATAGAGGCGATAGGTTGTGGCGGTGTCGGGACTTACGACAATACGCCAGTTGTGGCTCTGCCCGTCGAGGGTACTGTCGATGGGCGACGAGAGCCACCATATATACGATACATCGCTGTTGGCCTGCAGTATGTAGCTCTGCTCCTGGCAATTGTGGGCAACACCAATGCTCAACTGTGGCAAAGGCAATTCGGTGAGAATGACACCGAGCACGCTGTCGCAGCCTTCGGTGGTGAACAGCGTGTCGGCATAATAGCCAGCCCTGGAGCAGTAGTGGTCGCGGAACACATACTGGCTGCCTTCGCACATAGTGTCGACATCGATATAATGCTTCGAGGGATTGACAGTGAGTATCAGCGTCACCACGCTGTCGCAGCCAAAGACGGTGGCTAGCGTGTCGTCGACACCGGCAGTGTCGGCCAAATAGAGCCTGCCGTCAATCCACCGCAGCGAGTCGCACACTACATGACGGTCGTCGGTATGCAGGTTGGGCATCACGGCGAGGTGCATCGTTGTCAAGCTGTCGCAGCCGTGCGTGGTGGTACCACGGTGCAGATAGTCGCCCGACGTGGCCAGCACGGTGTCGAAGAATGGCAATGTAGAGAGGTCGCAGATGGTGTCGTATTGGTGCGGATAATAGTCGGGCCACAGGTGCAAGGCCATGGTCATCAGGCTGTCGCAGCCATGAACGCTGTGCCGCGAGAGCGTGGCGGCAACGGCATTGTCGGCTGTGGTGAATGTCAGCACGGTGTCGCGCCAATTATATGATGACGACGATGAGCATACGCTGTCGGCATCGTGGAAGTCGTAGACGGCATGCACCGCAAGGGCATGGCTCAAGGTGTCGTGGCAGCCATTGGTGTCGACGGTAAAGCAGGTAACTACGGTGTCGGCAACAGGTGCTATCACGGCTGGAGTGCTGGCACCGCCTATCCAGCTGTATTGGTAGGCATTGGCCACACGGATGGTGTCGGGAACATCGTTGGCACAACGGTCGCTGCGCCCCGAAAGCGAGGTGAACGGATGAGGATAGGCTATATGAATGTCGCGTGTCAAGGTATCGATACACTGGTCGTTGGCAATTCCTACAATGAGCGTCACACTGACGGTGCCGGTATCGGCAAAGTGGAGCAATGGTGCCACCATATTGCTGTCGGCTGAATTGCCAGGCAGCACCCAGCGAAAACTCTCGCATGGCTCGCCGGTGCCCAATGGTGTCAACCCGTCGCCCGAGATGGTGCTGTGGTTCATCAGCTGAAGGTCGAACTCGCAGTCGGCAACAGTAAGCACGGTGTCTATTATCGCCAGCGGGTAGCGGGCACCTGCAAAGGCACTCATGGTGAAGTGGCACGCAGGATTGTCGACAAACGACAGGCGGCAATAGTAGGTGACGTCGTTGTCGGACGGTACCCAGATGCTTGACGAGTCGGAGACAGTAACCGTGGTATCGACCGAGGAATACCAACGGTAGTTGAAGCCCGACGGCACGGTGAAGCGGTTGCTGGGCACGTCGCTGCAACCCTCTGTCTGCATCAGCTTGCTGGCACACCGAAGGGTGAAGTAGGCATAGCCGAAGTGCGACCCTTCACCGCAGTCGTTGGTGGTGAGACGTACAAAGATGGTCTGCCCATCGTAGGGTGTGAGATCGACACCGCAGGTGGTCCAATCTTTCCATAGCACCTCGTTTGGCGCCTGCGCCCAGCCAAGGTTGGCATTGGCAATGAAGTCGGCATTGCTGCACGAATCTATAAGCGCACCTTCTTGATTGAGAATCTCTAGCCTGAAGCGAGGCTGTAGCGAAGCCGAATGTTCGGGGTCCTGCAACACCGCAGCATAGCGTAGCACCAGCAGGTCGGCGTTCACGGCATCGACGGTGAAGCCGTAGGTGATGCTCTCGGCCTGCGGCATACTGTTGCCGCCTGAAGTCCAGTTGCCAAGACGCACCGAAGCTTGTTCGCCCTCAGGGATGGTACGCAGAAGGCCCTGTGTACGTGCATCGCGCTCGTTGGTGTCGAGGTGTACCGTATGGCGGCTCTGGGCGCTCTGATAGCCATAATCGACGGCACCGATATGTTCCATCGGGTTGGAGTAGGAACCATAGCTGCACGTAACATAGGAAGCCGTGAGGTTCGTGTAGTCGATGCACCCTGCCCCACCCTGCGGCGTGAAGGTGTAGAAAGTATCTATCTTCGGGTTTTCGGGGCAGGCTGTGGTATCGGCACACTGGCCAGTGACATAGAAGACATAGTTGGTGAGCGGCGATAGGTTCTCTATGTGGCACGGCGTGGCAGTGGGATGTATCTCGAGGCCTTCACCATCGACAAAGTCGCGCGGGCCATAGGTTATCGTCACATCGGGCGTTCCCTGATATTCCCATTCGATAGTCACACGGTCGGTGCCCATCTCCGTCATGCGGAAATTATAGGCGGCACAACTGTTCACCCTCACATCGTCGATGTCGAGCACATCGTCGTCGCTGACCCTAAAGGCAATGAACCGACCGCCACCGTAATAGTTATCCAGTGTATGGAAGCATCGTATGTAGTTGTTACGCATAGAGGTGAAAGAAGCCAGCGAGTCGAAGGTTGTGGGGTCGGAGGCATCGCTCATGGTGCCAAGTATCAGACTATGCCCGTTGCTGCTGTGGAAACGCGCATAGAGACTGACGTTGAGGCGGCGCAGACTGTCGACCGACGGCTGTGGCAGCACGAGATAGGTTGTGCCGTAATAGTTCGACACCGTCAACTTGGCATTGCCGCTGTTGGCACTGCCTGCCGTCACACGGGCATAGTTCCCCGCACGGTCGGTGAGCACACGCCAGCCGGCAGGTTTGTCGTCGACAGCATCGGTCTCGAAAGTGGCACAATAAGGTATCGGGGTGAGGGCGGCAAGGGTTACCAGGCGTTGCGGCTGGCGACAGGTGAGCACAGCCGAATCGCACCGCAGGTAGATATTATACGCTGTGTCGGGGTCGAGGTTCATCACCATTGGCGACACCACTGCGCGACGTATCACACCGCTACCCTGCGCCTGACCAGCATATGTGTACTCGATATAGAAACCGTTGTATGTGGCAGTATCCCAACTCATCTCTACCCTTCCGTTGCCAGGCTGCGCTATGGCGAGGCTGTCGGGCAAGGCACAACTCTCCACAATCAGGTTGTCGATATTCACCGTTCCAATGCCAATAGCCTGCATCACCGGGCGGCCACTATTGGTCACAGCCACATGCTTATGTCCCACGCCGCTGACGGTGTCGCCATTGAGCAATAGCGACGCCGTGCCGTCAAGATCGAAGCTGAACCATAGCATACCGGCAGGCATTGCCGACAGCTGCACTCCCACCGTCTGTCCCTGTGCCACTTGCATGGCTATACGGCCCGCCGTACCTACACTGCCACTGTTGACAGCGTCGCTGAAGGGTGTCCAGCCTACTGGCATGCCAGCGGCAAAGTCCTCACAATATGGCAGATTCATCGCCAAGGATGTGGCTACCTGTAGCGGCGAACCACAGGTGACAGCATCAATGGAACATAGCGGATAGAAGTCGTAAACTGTTGTGTCGGCAAGCATCAGCGTGCCAGGACTGGCCACGCGCATGCCGCTGCTGGGCACAAAGCCTGCAATTCCATACTCGAAAGCGCCGTTGCCGACAAGTGTCACGCTGTTGTCATCGTTCGTCACCACCGTCGGCAACTCGCATGTCGTGGCGATAAAGGCGTCTATCACAGCATTGGTGCCGTTAGTGGTGCGCAGAGCCACAAAGCGCCCCTCGCCATTATAGCCGGCCAGGCTCAAATGAACCCTCTGCCATGTGCCAGCAGTTGCCTCCACAGTGTCTATAGGCACAAAGCTGCTCCAGTCGCCTTGTCCTTCCATGACGCCTACAGCCACCGGTGTACCTCCACGCAAGCGGAAATGTATGTGCAGTTCCGACAAGCTATCAATATCGAGTTCCGGCAGCATCATTGTCGACAAAGTGTCGCGACGGTGACAGTATGGCAGGCTCTCTTCGCCTGGCATGACGACCGACAGCGGCGCCAGACAAGTAGCTTCGTCGGCATCATGACGGCAATAGAGCCAGTAGCTTTGCTGCGGTACCAGGCCTGCTATTGTCGCCGTGGCGGCAGTGACATGCACCACCGTGCCCTCGCCTTGCTGTATGCCCGTCGGACCGTATTCCACATAGTAGTCGGTGTCACTGTTCGTAAGCTGCAGCCTGCGGGCTGACAGAACGGCAACCTGAGGCGTCAGTCCGCGTGTCACGGCGATGTCGTCTATCCACATTTCGGCGGTCTGTGTCGTGGCGTCGCAGGCCAGCGCTATCCTGTCGGTACCCGAGAAACGCGACAGCGGAACTCTCACAGTATGCCACACCGACGACGAACTTACGCTGACGGTGTCGCGTGGCGAGAATGTATTGGGGTCCGAAGCATCGGATATCTGTCCTATGATCAAGCGTGCACGGTTGTGGTTGGCCACCCTCAGGCTCATGCTGATCTGATGTGCTCCGATGTCGTCGACGTCGAAGAGCGGCAACACCGCTATGCTGCGGTTGCCAACCGCAGCCTTCATGTTGAGTCTCTGATTGCCACCGACTGTGGACATTGCCGGCGTGCTGTTGTAGGTGCGGCTCACCACCCAACCAGACACCATGCCGGCAGCAGGAGCATCGTCGAATGTCTGGCAATAGGGCGTGGTGGTGGTATTCACGGTCTTCACCGTCAGCGTCTGGCAATTAGAGCCTGACGAGCACAATGGCTTGAGGTATATGTCATAGCTAAGGGTGCTGTCGATGCCAGCCAGCTGCACACTCTGCAGCACATCCGACGTGCACTCGACGGTGTCGGCAATGCCTTCGCCGCGGATGAAACCGCTGATGCCGTATTCAATAGCCACACGACCTACGCCATTCCACGTGCGCCATGTGAGCAGTCCCGTCTGGCTCACAGCAGCATCGCCGATGCAGCATGTAGCTACCATCAGGTTGTCGATAAACAGCGTACCTGCTCCGGCAGCAGGCTTCAAGGCTATGTAGCGTCCTGTTCCGTCATAGGGTGTCAGGTCTGCAACAAGATGCTGCCATGCGGCAAGGTAGGCAAGCCGCAGTGTGTCTACGGCCACAAACGAGCTCGCCGAGTCGGGGCTGGTCATCACGCCCACCACCACGCCGCCATTCATCAGCGCGGCATTGGTGCCGAAAAGGTAGAGACTTACCACGGCATTGCCTACACCGCTCATAGGTGGCAATATCAGCGTGCTGCCGCCAGTGGTCTGCAGACTGTGGAAACCGGCATAGTAGTTGCGGTCGGTAATCGACAGAGTGCCGCTGTAACGCCAGTAACTTGGAATCGAACCCGTAACGCTCTCGAAAGTGTTGCAGTACGGCATTGATATCTGTGAAGCCTGGGTATTGACACCTATCGTCACCCTTCCGCCATTTGCAGTGCTGCCACTCGAACCGTTGCCAGGACGGTAGACGGCTCCGGCCTCGCCGCAGCTACATACGGCACGGAAGGTGAAGCTGTACGCCGTACCTACGGTCAGCCCACTGATGACGGAGGGCGACTGGCAGAGGGTGTCGGTGCGGTTGGTACCGCTGCCGGTAATCTGGCACACCAGACAGAGGCTGTCGGCTGTGGTCCAGCTCACCGTGGCTCCGGTGCTGTCAATCCTGCTCACCTGCAGGTTCTGCGCCACACAAGGCTCTATGCAGAGGTCTTCTATAAACACCCTTGTCTCGCCGCTCGTAGCGCCACGGAGCATTATCGCCAGATGGCCTTCGCTGCCTTCGAGTCGTGTGAATTTGTGCTTCCAACTCTCGGCCGAGGTGAACCTCACCGTGTCGAAGGCCGTGAAGGTGGCGGCATCGGTGGCATCGGCAATGGTGCCTATCAACAGCATGGCACTCTGGTGGTTGGCCGTGGCGTTGCTCCAAAAAGCCAACGTGGCATGAGGCGAACAGCTCGCTATGTCTGGCAGTATGGCCACGGTGCTGCCACCGCCGAACACCGACAGACGCAGCGACCGGCCTCCCGAACGATTGCGCTCGCTGCTCACCAGCGGGTATTCGCCATAGTCCGACAGTCGGCGCCAGTTCGAAGGATAGCTGCTGGTGGAGATACCGTCGAAGTTCTGACAGTAAGGCAGTTCTATCGGCGACGGTAATGTCGTGAAGCGCAGCGTCAAATAGTGGCAGCTGCCGTCATCGCTGCTGTCATAAGGGCTTATGTGCAGACAGTATCTTGTGTCGGCAGTCAAGACCGTCAACGTCACCGTGCTGTCGGCAACAATTACCGTGCCGCTGCCTGGAGCGAAGTCGTCGCTCTGCATTGTCACGGCGGCATATTCTATCCTCACGCTGTCGCCTCGCAGCATGCTCCAATGCACCTGTGCCGAGGTCTGCTCTATGGCGCTCGCCGACACCGTGGCCACCGCACTGCTGCGCAGCGACACAGCGTCGACAGTCAGCGTCGACGAGGCACGCAAGGCCAGGCATCGTTGGCCACCGCCTACAACAAGCACCGTGTAGCGTGCCCAGCTGCCTTGCCCGGCCAGTGTGTCGGTCGGGACAAAGGGGTCGTAAGGGGTATCCATGTGGCCCACCTCGATGATGCCTGTGCCGAAGCCATAAAACTCCAGATAGAAGGTGTCGGGGGTGTTGTTGCCCAGCAGCGGCATCACAGCTATGCCGCCTGCACCCATCTGCAAGGCCCCGGAGCCTTGGTAGGAGGCCTCGGTAAGCGCGGCATTGCCAGCCAACACCCATCCCTGGGGCAGCTCGCTGCCTTCAAAACCTGTGCAGTAGGGTGTCGTCACCTGGTGGGCGAAGGTATGGAAATGGTGCTTGTCGAAGACCGAGGGACTGTCGCCGCACGAGGGCCACAGGTAGAGGTCGTAGTCTTCGTCAAGGGTCAGGTTGTCGAGCGTCAAAGGTTGCCCCGTGGCTACCACAAGGGTGCCCGTGCCGGGGACGAAACCTGTGGGGCCGTATTCTATCTGCACGCCTGCACTGTCGGCAAGCGCCACGGTGTCCCATGTAAGCGTAAGGCTGCTCTCGGTCAGGTTGTACAATCGCACATTGTCGACCATGCAGCGCGCTATGCGCAGCTCGTCAATGGTCACTGTGCCGCTGCCGATGGCATAAAGGGCTGGGTACATGGCGTCGCCGGTGTAACCAGCCATCGATAGTATCTGCCTGCCGTTCTCGGCCGCAAAGGTGTCGATGGCCACAAAGGTCTCGGGTTCGTCGGCATACTCCACGGCTCCGGCCACCAGCTGCACGTCGCCGCTGACGGTCATGGTCAGCAGCATGTTAAGTTCGCCGAGCGTGGCACCCATAGGCAGTGGCAGCACAGCCATGCAGCTGTCGCCCACAGTGGGGGTCATTCGCAGCATGCCACCCACCACCTGCGGCTTGTTGGCCGTAGGACGGCGCCAGTGTCGCGGCACCACGTTGTCCACGGCATCGAAGTTCTCGTAGTAGGCTATCTCCATGCCGGCGCTCTCGAGGGTGCGTACAGCCACCGTCTCGCCGTCGGCACCGGCACAGCCAACCACGAACAGGTAGTCGCTGTCGGGCGTAAGACCAGTGATTGTGAGCGGACTTATGGCGGGACTTATCACCGTGTCGCCCCACCGGACCTCGACGGTGCCAACGCCGTAGGGCTCGAAGTGCAGCGTGGCCGACGTGCTGCTAACATGGTTGGCCCATGGCGTGGTGGTGCCGCAATGGCTGAGCGCGACGTCGTCTATCCAGCAGGCATCGTCGACCGGCTGCATGCCACGCTGCATGCGGAACGCCAGCCTGCGGCCCATGCCGCTGTAGCCGCTCAAATCAACCACCACTTCCTGCCAACGGCTGCCCTGGTCCACATGAAGTGTATCAACAGCAACGAAAGCGCGGCTGTAGCGGTTGGTGTCGGCACAGACACCCACCTCAAGCCTTGCCGCCGTCGAGAGCGAGAAGAGCCTGAAGCAGAGGTGCACGCCGTCGAACGTCTCGAGGCCGTCGATTTCGGGCGAGATAATCATGCTGTAGTGGCTGCCGGCCAAGGTGCCGGGATAGAGGACCATCGATGCCGTGCCGCTGTAGTGGCGGCTGGCGTCGAGGTGCGGCGCATAGCCTATGTCGTAGTTGCGGGTTACAAACCAACAGTCGGGCACCTCTTCGGTACCGCTGCCGTACGTGTCGAACTGCTCATACACAGGCAACGTCAGCATACAGTTCTGTTGCTGGGCCGACAACGGTAACGCCACAAAAAGGGCTAGCAGAGTTATGAGCACACTTTTGCGCATCGACAACTTTAACGCCGTCGTGCGCGAAATATTGTGTAGACAGAAATAAAATGCTATGCCGGCACGATAATCTGCTCTGTCGAGCGGCTGCGCTGCTCGAGCAGTATGGGTCGCCCGGCAACAATGCTGTCGATAACTTCCTGCGTGTAGTAGCGGATGGTGACAAGCTGTAGGTTCTCGTTGTAGCGCACACGGAACATGCTCTTTAGCCGCTCTATCAACACCCCTACCCTTTGCGGGTTGTTGTCAATGCAGATGGAAAAGCTCAAGGCCGAGTTCTGCATCAGGTTCACCCTGATTCCAAGCTCGTTGAGGATGCCGAAAATGACCTGCAGGTTGTCCTCGGCTATGAACGAGTAGTCGCGCGGAAGGATGGAGAGCAGTATTTGGTCGTTCTTGAAGATGTAGAGGGGTGTCTCTGGACTGATTGCATGATAGTTGCCCACCGCCGAACCTTCGCCGTCGGGCGTGATGAACGAGCGTATGTAGAGCGGTATGCCCTTGTTCTGGATCGGCTTCACGGTCTTGGGGTGGATAACCGAGGCACCATAGTATGCCAGCTCGATGGCCTCGTTGTATGGTATCTGGCTTATCTTGACAGTGTCCTTGAAGAACTTGGGGTCGGCATTGAGGAAACCCGGCACGTCCTTCCATATGGTCACACTCTCGGCATCAAGGCAATAGGCCAGTATGGCCGCCGAATAGTCAGAGCCTTCGCGGCCGAGGGTGGTGGTCTGGTTCGAGTCCTTCACACTGCCGATAAAGCCCTGGGTAAGAACGACGTTATAGCCTCTGGCGGCATCGAGCATCAGGCGGCAGGTGCCCTGTGTGAACTCCCAGTTCACATGGCCCTCGCGGAAATGATTGTCGGTGATGATAATCTGGCGCGCATCGGCCAGCATTGTCTTGATACCTATCACGTTGAGATAGTGGGCAATGATAGTGGTCGACAGCACCTCGCCGAAGGACACCGTCTGGTCGTAGTTGTAGTTGTAGTCGTCCTTGGCCCTGAGCAGCTTGGTCGTGGTGTCGAAGCGCGACAATATGGATGTAATGTCGCCCTGAACATCCATGCTATCAGGCATCAAGGCTGTGGCAATACCGCGATGGTAGTCCTCCAGCTGCTGCCGCAGGGCCACGGCCTCCTCTTTCGATGACACGCCGGGTACCAGCTTCTCCAGCAGGTTGGTGGTCTTGCCCATGGCCGACACAACAACAACCAAAGGCGTTGATTCCAAGTGCTTTTGCACTATCTGCGCCATATTGCGCACCGCGTCGGCACTGTTCACCGAAGCTCCTCCGAATTTGAATACCTTCATAAGCCAAACATTCAAACAATCATACAATCAAGCAATCAGGCGATCAAGCCAATTCCCTCTCCATGTCCCGGCGCGAGTCTTTAGCCTTGATTGTCTCGCGTTTGTCGTAGTGGTGCTTACCCTTGGCCAAGGCAATGGTCAGCTTGGCATATCCGCGTGGATCGACATACAGCAGTTCGGGCACAATGGTGAAGCCGCGCTCCTTTATCTTGTTCTGCAGTTTGCGCAGCTCGCGACGGGTGAGCAACAGCTTGCGGTCGCGCTTGGCCTGATGGCCCCAGTAGCTGCCAAATTTATACTCCGAGATATGCATATCGCGCACAAACAGCTCGTTGCCGACAAAAGTGCACCATGCATCGTTGAGGTTGGCCTTGCCTTCGCGTATACTCTTTATCTCGCTGCCCATCAGCACCAGGCCTGCATTGTACTCGTCAAGCAGAAAGTACTCGTATGCCGCGCGCTTGTTCTTTATCTCTATTTTGTTCTTCTCTTCCATATACCCATCTACAACGTCCGGATTGGAAAAATATTGCAAGCAGGTGCAAAAACCACTCACTATCGCTTTTCTATCAGCCCGCCGTAGCTCTCAATGGCGTCCTGCATGGCCTCCTCGGTGGTGAACTGCTGGTAGTAGGTGCAGCGTGTCACTACGGTCTGCGATGAGCAGCGGTCACCATTGACGCGCACCAGAGCCCATCCGCGCATGTTGTCGGCGAATATCTCATCCACCAAGGCCATGCAGCCGTCGACCATGGAAAATTCGTCCAGCCCCACCACGCGCTCTTCGATGCTCAGCACCGGACAGGTGCCGAGAAGTTGCTGATGCAATGTATAGAGTATAAGCTGGTCGTCGCCATCCAAATCGCTTGGTTTCAGATTTGTGAGCAAAGCAGCGAGGCCATTGGCTTCGCCAAGCCATTGCTTCACGTGCGGCAACGTGCCGTCGCTCATAGGCATGTCGGGCAAGAGCAACGCACCCGTCGAACTGGGGCCACGGCTAGGCAAATAAACCACCGGCAGACGGAAAGCCAGCGAGGCAAAGCGCGCATAGGCACTAGCCCCGCCGTAGAACCTCGGGCTATCCAGCAACATCACGGCCTGCCACAGAGCTGCCGTGTGCTTAATACGCATGCGCACATCGAATTGCGCCTTCGAGCGACGCTTGGGTTGCTTGCTGTGCGACGAACGCACTATCGTCTTGCCGTTTTTGGAGTAAAATGTTACTCCTGCACTCCTTACACTGCCGAGAACCAGCAGTCCTGTTGTTTTTTGTTTTGCCATAATTTGTTTCTCCTATCTTATATGTCGGTATTTACGCCACTGATTTACATATTGTTCTTATGCTGTTCTTATGTTGTTCTTTAGTTTTTTTCTAAAGAACAACATAAGAACAGCATAAGAACAACATAGGAAATGAGCAATTTGACAGGGAGTTACACCGCAGTCAGCCTATTCCTATCCAGCAGCAAAGATACAGCTTTTTTTTGACTCGTGCAAATTTTTCGTATTTCACATATCCAAGTTTTTTTTGTCATGTGATAATAATTATGTAACTTTGCAATTGATTATCCTCAATTACTAACTGACACAAAACCATCTAATCGTCTATTTTACAGGCATTTTGTAACAAGGTGGCGAATCAATTACATTTTGTGAATAAAACAAATAAAATAGCTATGCAGAAAAAAGAAAAAACACAAAATGAAGAAAATAATAAACCCGGGTATGTGTATATACTTACCAACCCAAGTTTCCGTGAAGACTGGGTTAAGATCGGAAAAAGTTCACGTCCTGTTGATGTGAGAAGCAAGGAACTGGATAATACAGCTGTGCCGCTACCATTCGAAATATATGCCACAATGCAGACAGTAAAATATGCCGAAATAGAGAAGATTATTCACAAACAGATAGACCGACTGACTGACCTCCGTATCCGTCAAAACCGTGAGTTTTTCAATGTAGATCCAGCTCAAGCACTCGATATTTTACTCGATTTGGCCGTTGCCTTTGACGATGCTATAATAATGAAATACGATGGTGGTAAACCGTATCAATTATTCCCCGCTATAGAAAATACAAAGAAAATCCAACAGGAGGAAAAGAAATTGCAACGTCCACCATTTAATTTCAACATGGTTGGACTTACAGTTGGCGACACTATCATTTTTGATGCCCTAAAATTACCCGTAACTGTCGCTGGGAAAAATAAGGTTGAATACGAGGGGCGTCTTTGGAGTTTATCAGCATTCTGCGGAACCTTTTTGCCAGACAATATGCATAACCCTAGCGAAAGCTACCAAGGTCCTAAATATTTTAGCTATAAAGGGAAAACGCTTTGGGAATTACGATTGGAAAGGGAAAAGTGCGGCCGCTGATGATACATACCCGGCACTTTCCGCCACGGAGGTTTCACGCCATCACGCTCTTCCCCGTCATCTTCTACAATGAAAAGCCGATGACGGAGCAAGACATACGGCACGAGACGGTACACCTGTGGCAACAGGCACTGCTGCTCGTCGTACCGTTCTACCTGTTGTACGCTCTGTTCTGGCTGTGGGGCATACTGCGCCACCACGACAACCAAACGGCCTACCGCAATATACCTTTCGAACGGTCGGCCTACGCCCTGGAGAAAGAAACCGAGGTAAAACCCCTGCGTCAGGCTTTCGACTGGTTACACTATCTCAAGCGTCGAGATAATGCTCTTTGACCTGATCCAACACTTGCTCGGTATCGGCAAGGTTGTTTGTGCTGACAAGTGCCAGACGATAGGGTTTGAAGTTGTATATCCCCTTAAAGTATGAACCGTAGTGCTTGCGCATCTCGAAGATGGCGGTGCGCTCACCTTTGAACTCGACAGCCATGCGGAGATGGCTTCGGCAGACGTCGACACGTTCGGCTACCGACACCTCGGAAATGTGTTCCCCGTGAAACAACTGTTGGCACTGCCTGAAAATCCATGGGTTACCGATTGCTCCGCGCCCAATTAGTATACCGTCGACACCGTAACGCCTCTTGCTTTCAAGTGCTTGGGCAGCCGTTGTAATGTCTCCGTTACCAAAAATGGGTATATGTATCCTGGGGTTGTTCTTCACCTCACCTATCATTGTCCAGTCGGCAGTGCCGCTATACATCTGACTTTTAGTGCGTCCGTGAATGCTGAGGGCTACAATGCCCGTGTCCTGCAACGCCTCGGCGAAGTCTGTAACATGCATGGAATCGGCATTATAGGCCAATCTTGTCTTCACCGTAACGGGCAAAGAGGCCCGTTTTACTATACTTTCGGTGATTCTAAGCATTTTAGGTATGTCCTGGAGGATGCCGGACCCTGCCCCTTTGCCCGCAACCTTGCGCACCGGACAGCCCCAGTTGATGTCGATGAAATCGGGCCCGTTTTGCTCCACAACCTCGAGGCACCGGAGCAGCTCATCCTCGTCGGCACCAAATATCTGGATGCCTATCGGATGCTGCCGCTCGGAGAAGCGCATCTTGCGAAGGCTCTTTTCGGCATCGCGGTTCAACGCCTCGGAGGCTATGAACTCGGTGATGAGCAGGTCGGCACCGAACTCCTTGCACAGCTCCCGGAACGGCATGTCGGTGATGTCGTCCATCGGCGAAAGGCCGACGAGGAAATCTTTGTCTGCAGGGAACGGGAACGGCATATTTAACGGCGAATTACTTTTTAACGGCTAATTATACGAATTGTGCGAAAGCTATGCAGGATGTTGTTGGCGAATTACTCGAATTTGGTGGATTGGGGTTTTCGTTAGCGGGCGAAGGTGAGGAGCAACACAGAGATATCGGCAGGCGACACACCGCTGATGCGGGAGGCCTGTCCGATGGTGACGGGACGATAGCGGTTAAGCTTCTCGCGACACTCGTAGCTGAGGGCCGGAAGTTGGAAATAGTCGTATCCCGCCGGCAACGGTATGTCCTCGAACTTCAGTATGCGAGAAGCCACCTCCTGCTCTTTCTCGATATAACGCTGGTATTTTATTGAGGTCTCCACCTCCTGCTGCACCTCTTCGGGAAGCACCGCAAGGGCACCTTGGATAGTCGTATCGAGATCGCCTAACTCCTTTAGACTAAGCTCTGGACGCAGCAGAAGAGCGTCGAGACGCACCCTCTGGCTCAAAAGAGCCGACTTATGGGCCTCCAACCACTGGTTGGCATCGGTCGGAGAGACTGAAGTACTTTGGACTATGGATGTTAGGTCGGCTATCTGACACAACTTCTCCTCGAGTCGACGCATACGACTGTCGTCGGCCAAACCGATGGCGTGGGCCATGGGCGTGAGGCGCTGGTCGGCATTGTCCTGACGGAGAAGTATGCGGTATTCGGCACGCGAGGTGAACATACGGTAAGGCTCGTCGACACCCTTGGTTACAAGGTCGTCGATAAGCACACCGATATATGCCTGCGAGCGCGACAGGACGAACGGAGCTCGACCCAGCAGCTTGAGGGCAGCATTGGTGCCGGCCATGAGGCCTTGGCAGGCTGCCTCTTCATAGCCTGTGGTGCCATTGATCTGACCGGCGAAATATAAGTTCTCTACACTCTTGGTTTCAAGGGTATAGCCCAGCTGAGTGGGTGGAAAGTAGTCGTATTCGATAGCATAGCCCGGTTTAAAGATGCGCGCATGCTCAAACCCACTGATACTATGTAATGCAGCAAGCTGTACTTCGATGGGAAGCGAGGAGGAAAAGCCGTTAAGATACCACGACTGCGAATGCCACCCCTCGGGCTCGACGAAGAGCTGGTGGTGGTCCTTGTCGGCGAAGCGGTCGATCTTGTCCTCGATAGAAGGGCAGTAGCGCGGGCCTCGCCCCTGGATGCGACCAGTGAACATGGGCGACTGGGCGAAACCAGTTCGTAGTATATCGTGTGTATGGAGGTTGGTATTGGCCAGATAGCATGACCTTTGGCTAGAGAGAGGCTTGGTGTCGGAGAAGGAGAACTTGGCAGGCTGCTCGTCGCCAGGCTGCTCTACGAGCTTGTCGAAATTGATGGTGCGTCCGTCGACACGCACAGGAGTACCTGTCTTGAGACGCTGCACCTCGAAGCCGAGGTCACGCAGTTGGTCGGAGAGTCCGATGGCCGAGGCCTCCCCCACCCTACCGCCACGCCACGATTCAGTGCCGATATATATAGTGCCGTTGAGGAATGTGCCGTTTGTCAATACAACAGCGCGCGCGGGTATGGTATGACCCATGCGGGTGACCACCCCACTGACGGCATCACCGTCGAGGGTGAGCGCCGTGACTTCGTCCTGCCAAAGGGCAAGGTTAGGAATGCTCTCGAGCACTTGACGCCAGTTGAGCGAGAAGAGCATGCGGTCGCATTGTGCCCGCGGGCTCCACATGGCCGGACCTTTCGACTGGTTGAGCATGCGGAACTGGATAGCCGAACGGTCGGTTACAATACCGCTCCACCCACCGAGGGCATCGATCTCGCGCACTATCTGTCCTTTTGCCACACCACCCATAGCGGGGTTGCACGACATCTGACAGATGGCATCGAGCATCTGAGTTACGAGTAGCACACGACAACCCAGATGCGCTGCCGCCGCCGCTGCCTCTGCCCCTGCATGACCAGCACCAACAACTACTATATCGTAAGGCTCAAATTGCATGGTTTATGATATTTAGCCCTCACGTTGCACGTGAAACATTTCGTTCCACAACGACAATGCCTCTTCTTCCTGACGGCGCATCTCGGTTGCCTCAGTGTCGGACTTATCGCCTTGGCCCAGTAGGTGCAGCACGCCATGGATGACGACACGGTGTAGCTCCTGCTCGAAGGGTACGCCGAACTTGGCGGCATTCTCCCCCACCCTATCGACACTGATCATAATATCGCCCGAGATAAGCCCACCGGCAACATAGTCGAAAGTGATGATGTCGGTATAAGTGTCGTGGTCGAGGTACTGACGGTTGACACCAAGGAGGTACTCGTCGTCGCAAAAAAGATAATTGATGTTGCCAATCTGCTTTCCACGGCGAACGACAACCTCGGAGACCCAACGCTTGACTTTTTCGGCCTCAAATAGTTCGAAATTCACAGTTTGACAAGAAAAGCGGATAGCCATATTATCTAGTATACTCTATTGATTATCAATAATATATTTGAAAAAACACGGTGTTTTTCCTCAAAATGCGCACCAAATTTATAGCTAGGATGGACAGATACACTGCCCATTGAACGGAAAACGAGGAACGGAATCATGCCGCCACGGTAGCGAAGTGCTCTTGAAGGATGGCGATACGCTCGAGGGCGTCGGCAGGGTCGATACCACTGACCTCGAACTCGAGGCGCACCATCCGACCGCCATCGGAGAATGTCATCCGGTCGGCAAGCGACTTCATGATGAATATACCCTCGCCGACCGTCTGGTCACCTGTGGGCAACTGACCGAAATGCGAGAAGTCGAAACCCATGCCCTGGTCGGCCACCTCGGCGAAGATACCGCCGCGGCAAGTGCCAAAAGTGACGGAGACCTGCTTCTCGGCATCGGAGCTGTTGCCATGCACGATGGCATTCTCCACAGCCTGCATCACAGCCACCGACACAGCAGAGTAATAATTGCCCACATTGCATTCGCGGCAAAAGTGGAATAGACGCTCCTCTACGAGGGGCATATTTGCAATATCGGACTGTATAACAAAGGATTCCGTCATTGTGGCACTAATGTTTTCTCACGGCAAATATACAAAAATTATCTTAATAGCCAGAAAAATCATTTATAAAAGTAGTCGTTTACCTTCGCACGATAGTAGGGCTGAAGGGTTGGCGGCACAGTGCGCAACTGGTCAGTAGCAGGCTTGAGCTGCTTGTTGTATTTCTCAAGCTCGGCTGGCGAAGGTTGACTGTAGAGGTCGTTGGCCTCGTGACTCTCGCGGCGCTCCTCTTTCTCGCGCTGCATCTCGGCTTTCTCGTGCTGCAGCAGGCGCGTCATAATCTGTTGCTGGCGCTGTATTGTCTGCTGGGTGATGGTGCGGTTCACAAGGTCGGTCTCGGTCTGTTCCATCTGGCGCATCATCTGGTCTATCTCACGTGCCAGTTTACCGTTTCCGGCATCGCTCTCTTTCATTTCCTGACCATACTGCTGCATCATGCGACGTATCATCTCCTGCTGTGCAGCCATGCGCGCAAACTCCTCGCTCATCTGCTGCCCCTGCCCTATCTTGTGGCGTCCGCCCTCTTTGTTTCCCTGCTTGTCGAGCTGCTTCTTCAAGGCTTCCATCTGCTTGTTGAGCTCCTCCTGCATCTGGCGCATCGACTTGGGCGACGGCTTTCCTTTGCCTGGATTGGAGCACTGGCTGTTGCTCTTGCCGGGGTTCTTGCACTGTCCGTTCTTCTTCTTCTGGCTGTTCTGACGCATCTGGTTCTGCATCTGGTCGAGGCTTTCGGCAAGCACCAAGGCAAGGTTGTTGAGCGACGTCATGCTGTACTGCATAGACCGCGCGGCATTGGTGTTCTTGTAGGAGCCGTAGAAACTCTGGTTCATATCCAACAAGCCAGACAGCGACTGGCTTATGTTGCTGTTCACCGAGCCTACTTCCTTGGTTATCGCCGAGGCCACCTGCAACTGACGGCGAGCCATGGAACGCAGCGAATCCTCGACATTGCGGAAGTCGTCCTTGACACGGTTCTGACGTGTGATAATGGTCTGGTACTTCGGGTCCTGTATATATATGGCGTTGAGGTCGGAGATAAGCCCCTCCTGATTGAACGAGAGGCGCACGAGGTTCTTCAGTAGTTGCCGCACCTGTTCGGCATCCTCGGCGAGGTCCTGCTGCTCGGCGTCGACCTGCGCTTCGGCCAGTGCCTCACTGAGTTTCTCCATATCGTCGGCAGCCTCCTGCTGCTGCTTGCCGGCATCTTTGTTCTTGCCCTTCTGCAGGCTTTGCTGAGCCTCGTTCTGGTGCTGCTCCACCTGCTTCTCAAGCTCCTCGGGCACCTTGAAATCGGTACTGGGGTCCAGGTCCTTGTAGTCCTGCTTTATCTGGTCTATATCCTGCTTCAGCTGCTGGAAACGGTCGTTCATCTCCTGCTGTCTCTGCTGCAACTCTTCCTTATCTTTGCCCTTGGCTTTCTCTGTCTCTTCGCCAAGTTTGCGCTGCTCCTCGGCCAGACGGTCCATCTTTTGTATCGTCTGTTCCACCTTCTTCTCTATCTCGAGGCGCTTCATCAGCTCGATATTTTGGTCGAGCTGCCGCTCCAGTTCAGCGTTGTCGAGCTTTATCTTCTCCAGCTCCTGCTGCACTTTCTGCTTGTCCATCTCTTTCATCAGACGGTCTATTTCGGCCATCGTCTCCTTCATCTTCTCGTCCATCACCTCGTTCATCAGGCGGTCCAGCTCACGCTGCTTCTCCATCAACTGTTCGCTCTGCTCGCGGTATTTCTGCTCCAGACGGTTGTTCTCCTGAATATGCTGCTGCATCTGCTGCATCATGGCCTTAACCTGCTTCTGCTTCTCGGCAATCTGCTCCAGGTCCTTCTTATCCTGCCAGTTCAATTCCTTCTTGTCTACCAGACGCCGCATCATCTCGTTTATCTCCTCCTGCAGTTTCTGCAACTCGCTCATCTGTGCGTCGGCACTCTGGCGTACCTCGGTGTTGCTCTGCTCGAGCATCTGGTCTAGCTCCTCGGCGGTGGGAATCTTAATCTCGAACACCTGCGAGCGGGCAGTCTTGGGGCCGTGGATGGCATCGTTGTCCGACACCTCGAACCAGTAGTTCAGCTCGTCGCCAGGAGCAAGGGTTAGCTCGGCAGTGTTGAACGAGAAGTAGAACTCCTGGCTAGCCTCGCCCGTAAGGGCAATTTCGGCCTCGCTGACGGCCTTTCTCGTCGTGTCGGCAGCATTGGTGGTCTTGTGTATGAAAACGAGCTTAGAAAAGCCGTAATCGTCCTTTATGCGCCCGCGGAACAGACGTCGGTCGGGATGCAGCGAGTCGAAAATCTCCTCGACGGCAATCATGGGCAGCGCATCGGCAATGGCCGACAGGGCAAACCGCAGCGTGTCGGACAGCACAGCATAGCCGTTGCTGACCGAGAAACCATACTCCATGTTCTGCATCACGCGGCGACTCACCTCAACGCGTCCGTTGTCGTCCACAGCGCCTCCCACCTTCCACATTCCGCTCGCCTCTTCGAAATGCAGCGTGTCGGCATCGCGCGTCTGGAACAACCAGCGCACCACCGTGCCTTCGGGCACCGCAGCATCGCCAATGTCCACCAGCGTCTCGTTCTTGCGACCAGTGTAGGGCGGGTAGGCCAGCACCATGCGGAACGACACCACCTGCGGGTTGGGCAGCATGCGCAGCACATGGCCTGCATCGACCACGCCGGCGGCCTCGAGCGAGAACTCCTGCGTGCGGTTCACCTGCTTGAAAGTGTATTGGAAAAGGGTAGGGGAGACCTTGTTCATCTTGAAGCGGCGCCCTTCGATATTGATAAAAGCCTCGTTGGGCAACGCTTCGCCGTCGACCTTGACGTCGAGTTGGAAGTCGTGGCCAGGCCACACCGAGAGGTCCTGCTGCATAATCTCGAAGCGGAACGGAGCCGGACGCTCGTAGACGGTGTTATAGTTTGCCAGGCGCTTCGACGGCTCGGTCACCGTACGGGGCGACACCAGCAGCAGCACAAGCAAGAGCAGCAGCGGCGGCAAGGCATATTTCAGGTAGCGGCGGTTGCCCTTGAGGTCTATGGCGTTGAGGAACGGCACGGGTCGCAGCTGCGCCGTCTTCTGCTCAACGGCGGCAAGCAGCAGGTCGTTCTCCGCCATACGCTCCCCGCTCTCCGAGTCCATCAGCTGCAAGAGGTTGAGCAGCTTGTCGCTCACCTCGGGGAAATGCTTTCCGATGATGCGTGCCGCCTCGTTGTGCGAGATACGCTTGCCGAGGCCGTGCATTTTCAGCAGCGGACGCACCACAAACCACGCCAGCACAGCTGCCACAGCGGCTATGCCGGCCCAGAAAATCAACCCTCGTGCGAGGCTCGACAGCCAGCCGAAATGCTCCAACAGCACGGCAGCAAGGTATAGCGTGAACACTATGCCCACAGCATACAACGCGCCTTTAATCAGGAGGTTCTTATAGTACTTCCTGATGAATGCGTCGAGTGCCTGTAGTATGTCGTGCTGCTGTTTCATCGTTGTGGAAACAAACTGCAAAAATACGAATTATTTTCCGACCTTTAAAATTTTTCGTATCTTTGCACCCAAAATCAAGCAACCATGGAGCAACAGGTAATCATCATCACCGGCGCCTCGTCGGGCTTCGGCAAGGCAACCGCCGAAATGCTTTCACAGAAAGGACACACCGTCTACGGCCTCTGCCGCCGCGCGATGCAGGACACTGCAATAAAATACCGCCAGTGCGACGTACGCAACCGCGAGCAGATAGCCGCCGTGGTGGCACAGATTGTCGCCGAGCAGGGTAGGGTAGACGTGCTCGTCAACAACGCCGGTATGGGCATCGGCGGAGCGCTGGAGCTGGCCACCGAGGAGGAGATAGACCTCCAGATGGGCACCAACTTCATGGGCTGCGTCAACATGTGCCAGGCTGTGCTGCCCTATATGCGTAAACAACGTTGCGGAAAGATTATCAACCTCAGCTCCATCGGAGGTGTCATGGGCTTGCCCTACCAAGGCTTCTACTCAGCCTCCAAGTTTGCCATCGAGGGCTTCACCGAGGCCCTTGCCGCCGAGGTAACAGGTTTCGGCATCCGCGTCTGCATGGTAGAGCCGGGCGACTTCGCCACAGGGTTCACAGGCAGCCGCAAGAACAGCCAGGCCACCATGGACGACCCCGACTACGGCCCCATTTTCAAGCGTAGCCTCGACATCATAGAGAAAGAGGAGAATGGCGGCCTGCAGCCCGAGGTGCTAGCCAGCCGCATAGTGAAACTCGTCGAGAAGAAGAAGCCGCCTCTGCGTAATGTCGTCGCCAACCTCGAGCAGTGGCTGAGCACTGTCATCAAACGCGTTCTGACGGGCAACCAAATGGTGGGAATACTGAGGGATTACTACAAGAGCTAATCGCCACTATTGCCAACAGTGTCTGGAGCGATTATCTCCCAAGGTACTGTTGGTGCTGGGATTAAAACATCCCGAATGCGCCCATAGAGGATCAGGTCATTCTTCATAGCACTACCTAACGGGTGCACTTCAAAACCAGGGTGGACTAAAAGACCGAAATGGATTTTGCTACCCGAGAGATCCCTTGAGGCACTATGGTCGCCATCAAATCGGCCATTAAAGTCCCACAGACGTGGGTCATGTGGACTAGTAATCAGCAGCCCCATATTGTGCAGCATGTTCTTCTGAGCCACAATAAGAATGGGTCTCAAATATCGAAACATTCCAGCATCATAGTACGGCATATTGCTAAGCTTCTCATCGCTTGGTGGCAGCACTACACTGCGCACCCAAGTGTCGCGCTCAAGATGCAGGCCATAGTAGCACATCAGTGTGTCGCCGAACTGCGTGACGAGAAAGGTATAGCTGCCGGGAGGGACATTCTTCATATTGTAGTTGCCCGCATAGTCGCTGTAGGCTTCGGCCACACTTGTCTTTCCTTGCAGCAGTTGCACATGGCACAATGGCAGCACATTGCCGTCGGCACCGTTCACCACAGTACCCGCAACATGCAGCATGTCCTGCGCCAACGCCTCTGTCAACGGCATTGCCAACGCCAGCAATATATTCACCCAATACTTCATACCATTTTCATTTACAACGTAAGGTCGAAAAACAACGTATCGCCAATTTGAATCTCGTAAGCCCTGCGGCCTTTCATGAAGAAATCGTCGTAGGGGAACAGGTGGAACACCCCTATGCCGTAGCACTCCTGCGAAGCCAATGTGGGACCGTAGCAACTACGGATGGTGACCCGCTCGCCCTGCAAACCTGTGACAATGACCGTAGAACCGGTAACAGATATGGTCACACGCTGTTTCAGCGGCAGCGACGACGGCAGCGTATCGACATACGATGGCAGGAAGGCCGGCAGCCTCTCCGGTAGCGGTATCGGCTGGCGCAACGGCATGGGCGTAACTGTGTCTAACAGCATATCGACCGCCGCCGTATCGGCCTCCTTCGTGGTCCGTTCAGGCTCCTGGTTCTGTGGCATTGGCTCTGCCTCTTTGGAAGGTTCCGCACGGTGGAAAACTGCCCTATTCCACTGCGGTACTACGGCGATGGCTATGCCCGAAGCCACAGCGACAAGCAGCAGCACCGCCAGCACGCTGCGCATCTTTTGCAAGGCACGGTGCCACCGCTGGTAGACGGCATCGCGCGTAAGGCCTAGTGTTTCGGCAATCTCGTCGGCGCGGTAGCCCTCGAGATGCAGCCTCACCAACCGCTGGTCGTCGGGGTTCAAGACCGCCATCAGATGCTCTATTTCCTCCTTCTCCTGCGACGAATCGTCTGCCACGAGGGTTTCCGCCATCAGGGTCGTCAAAGGCTGCTGGAGGGGCCTCTGGAGGCGTCGTTGCAGGTCGAGCGACGAGCGGCACTGCCAGTAGACCCACGAACGCACCTCGCCGGGGGTGGCGTCGAGCCGCAGCGTGTCGAAATGGAGCCACATGGCGATGGACACCTCCTGCACCAAATCATTGCAGCGGGCCCAGTTGCCTTTGGCCGACAGCCAGCACATGCGCCACACCATCAAGCGGTTGCGGCGCAGCAGTTCTGTGTATGCATTTTGGCGGTCCATATACAATATAATACACCTCCGACGACCGAAATCTGACACCGAGGTGCAAAAATACGAAAAAATAATTGCAATTTGACCCTAAAACCAGCATTATACCCTGCACATTTACAGCACGATAGGCTTTTGACAATCAACTAACAGGCTGCAAATCAAGAACAAAGAGGCATCCCCTTCACATCAACCTCACATCAACCTCACATTATCGTCACCTTTACAACACCTATTAGTGTCGGTGATGTGTCGTTTGCTGGAACATAACCTGAGAATAATTTTTTTGTAATGCGGCCTATTTGCTTACCAACCGTGTGTTATGTAGCACTTTGAGTCCTATCGTACTTGGCAAATGGCTCATGTTTTGCCCCTTTTTGTCAGATTATGACCAAAAGGTGGGTATTATATTTGTAGGACATTGACCTAAATAAACAGTATTATGAAAAAGACACAATTAATCGTTACGGCGGCGATTGCCGCTATGGCACTGGCCTTTGCGGCCTGCGAAAAAGAGCCGGAGGTTGTTCCTGCCCCAGAGACAACACCAAATCCCCTTGTCGGGACTACCTGGCTTTACCGTCTCGACACTAACATCATGGGCATCCATGTAGTGCAGGAAACGCGTCTTGCTTTCCATACCGACACCACAGGAGAAGACTGCATTGGCGGAGAGGACTCCTATTCCTCTTGGTGGGACACCACATACCTTTTTAAGTATATTTTCCACCACGAGGTGAACGGAGTGGAGCTTTACGAGGACAATTCGCACATCCCCAGCTATTTCCGTTACCACCCCGAAAATCAGACACTGACACAATCGGGAATCGTGTTCCACTTAGTTGAAGAATAAAAAAATTATAATAATATGAAAACATTACGTCTATTCACACTGTTGGCCTTTATGGCCTCACTATCGGCCTGCGAGAAACCTTCAGTAGCCCCCGAAGTGACCCACAACCCCCTGAAAAGCACCGTGTGGGAGGCCTCATGGTATGAAACACCTGGCGGAGAGTTTGACTTGTACACCGACCGCCTGCTGTTCAAGACCGATACGACGGGCGAGATTGTCTCTATTGTCAGTACAGTCTATTACTATGGCGACAATCCCGGAACCCTGTGGGATACCATCGTGGCTATGACTTACAAACTCGACACAGTGAACAAAGAATTATATGTTTATTCCGATTATTCTGGTAATCCTAGCCATTTGAAGTATAGTCTCGAGGACGAGACAATGACTGTTGTCGGCAACGAACAGGTGGTCTATGTCCGCGTGATGTAGACGGTCAGTAGGTGGCCTCTAGGTCGCGCTGGTTCATAAAGATGTTGTTGCGGGGGGTGTTGTGGTTTGCCCCAAGCGAGACACGCCGACGCGGCCTGGAGCCCACTTGAACCCAATATATATCTGTATCCATACGATTGTATAGATTGTCCTTGCGGAGGGCAATCGAGCATCGGCCATTGCACTGTGCGGTAGCTACAAGGCGACCCTGGGCATCGTAGACGTCGACTGTCTCATCGTCGGCACCCTCTACCACGATGGTGTTGCCGTTGACGATAATTGTCACCTCGGACAGAGCCTTATGCTGTGGCTCGCAAGGGTCGACGACATGCTCGAATCCGTCCCACTGCGGCGCATTGCGGTAGGCCGCGGCGGTGCCACAGGGCACCGTGAGGCGCACCGTGTCGGCCATGCCGAAGAAACACCATTCGCCCACGACAACAGGCGGCTCGGCCGCAAGGAGCACCAAGGTATCGATGCCCGAGCAGAGGCTGAAGGCATCCTTGCCTACCACAGTCAGGGTGGAAGGCAATGTGACGCTGCGCACCGACGTGAGCGAGAAGAAAGCACTGTCGGCCAATGCCGTGACGGCGTAGCTATGGCCGTTGTGTTCCACGGCCTCGGGTACGATAACCCTTGCCGCAGCGGCAAGGCAAGCCACGGCCACGCTGCCATCGGGCAAGAGGAAGCAGGCGATGGTGTCGGCCATTGGTGTGACACAGATGAAGTCGTAGCGCGGCGACGGTGGCATAGCTTCGGCTACGGCGACAGGTTCAGGGGCGGGCTCGGCAACGACAATCATCGGTTCAGAAATGGCGGCAACAGTGTCAGGCGTGGGTTCTACCTCGGACTGCGGTACGGCGACAGGGGCTAGAGTGGGGGAGGGGAGGGTGTCGACAGGTTCCACGGCGGGGAACACCAGGCGGTGAAGGCTGGGAACAAAAGTGACGGCGAAGGCTGCGACGCTGCCGAAGAGGAGCAGCACCACACAGGTGCGCCTTATTGCCTGACGGCGGCGGGTGCGGCGAGAGCACCACTGGTCGAAGCCCTCGGTCATGGTTTCGCGGATGTCGGCCTCCTCGAGGAGTTCTATCAAGCGGTTTCTATCATTATATTCCATATTGTTCCTCCTTGAGTTTAGTGATTATGCGGTGCAGCCGCTGGTAGACATTGTCGCGGCTGATGCCCATGGCCTCGGCTATCTCGGCGGCGTTGTAGCCCTCTACGCGCATGCGCACAAGGGTGCGGTCGTCGGGAGCGAGGAAGCTCACAAGGTCGTCGAGATCGGCGTTGCCGTCAGGCACAGGCAGGGTGTTGGAAAGCTCGGCGTCGATGGGCTGTGTGGGCACACGGTGGCGGCGGTGCAGATGGTCGAGCACGGTACGTGCATGCCAGAAGACCCAGGCGCGCTCTTCGAGCAGTGAGGCCCCTTGGCGCAGGTCACCGTAGTGTTCCCATAACGACAGCGACACCTCCTGCACCAGGTCGAGACAGATGTCGCGGTTACCGCAGGCACGGCGCATGCACATGCGCCACAGCAGCTGACGGTGGCGGCGCAACATGTCGGTGTATGACGCTTCGCGGTTCATTTATAAATATAATACCCACCTTCCTCCAAGAATCTGACATCGGGGGTGCAAAAATACGAAAAATTTTTTTCTCTACCTAATTACCACTACCTTCTGCGGCGGACGAGTGCCAACCTTCACCAGATAGACACCTATTGGGATTGACTCATTGCGGATGCTGCGGCCTGTGATGTCGAAGATGCGGACGGTCTCGCCCTCGGCCCCCTCGACGATGATGCGGTCGCCGAGCGTGTAGATGTTGACGGCGTTAGCGTCGGGGCCGCCGATGCCCATATTGCAGTCTTCGACAATCTGGTCGGCGAACTGACCCCAGTAGCTGTCGGCCAGCCAAGCGTTGAGGCTCCCACAGGGGACGACGATGCTGTCGACATCCGTCCCGTCGAGGCAGCCGTATGTACCGTAGCCGTCGTCGGTGGTTGCGGGAGGAATGGTGTTCTTGAGGCGCAGCATCTGCAAGGGCTGACTGTAGAATGCATCCACCTCGATGGTGTCGATTGGGGCGGAGAAGGTGAGCCTTTTGAGCCTTCCGCGGTAGTCGCCGATGAAGGCGGTCATCCTGACAATCCGCAACGTCGGGGGCAGCGTCAGCTCCGTGAAGGAGCAGTCGCCGAAGGCGCAAGTGTCGATGACTTCGACGACATTGCCCCAGGTAATGTCCGACAGGGAGTTACACATAAAGAAGGCTCCTTCCGGAACGGTGCGCAGGCCGTCGGGTATGTCAACCGACGTTAGATGGCTGCAGCTGTGGAAGCAGCCTTCGCCCATCGTGTCGAGTGTGGCGGGCATGCCGACGCGGGTCAGCGATGTGCAGTAGTAGAACGCCCATTCGTCGATAAAATGCAGGTGGCTGGGCAGGTCGATGCTTAGCAGCGAGCTGCCATTGAATGCCTCGTTGCCAACGGTGGTCACTCCGTCGGGGACGTGGACATACTTGACATTGCTGTTGCCGCCGAAGCCGTTGACATAACGCAGTGTGCTCGGAAGAAACACGGAGTCGGCGCTCTTGTGGGCGGAAACAAGGGAGTCGCCTCCGGCGGAGTATATCATCATCCCGTCCATATAGTAATGCGTGTTACCCTCCGCGATGGAGAGGTTGACGAGGGCGGGGCAGTTCACGAAAGGTCCTGGGGCAATATGCGTCACCGACGAGGGGATGACGATGTTGTTCAGCCGCTGGTTGTCCACAAAGGCCCAGTAGCCGATGCTTTCAAGGCCTTCGGGGAGCGTCACGCCGGTGATGTTCTGGCAATAGGCGAAAGCGTTGGCGGCCAAGTGACGTGTGCACTGTGGCAACGTGACGGCCCCGCTTTTGGTCTTCAGGCATTCCACAAGTGTCGTGGTATCCTTGCTGAACAGCATCTTGTCTATCGACATAAAGTTGGGATTGTTCTCGTCCACAATGATGGCGTTCATGTTATTTGTCGCAAACGCCATAGGCTCGAGGACCGCCACCGAGGCCGGGATGGTGATGGACGACGGGCCGGCAG
>JAFXUY010000064.1 GCA_017524785.1 Bacteroidales bacterium
ACAGGCATAGCCACTGCCGACCTGCAGCAAATCTCCATCACCCCCAACCCCGCCACCGGCACGGTGACCGTGCGCAGCGCCGAACAGATGACCGAGATTGAGGTGGTCGACATAGTGGGCGCCAGCGTGCTGCGGCAGCAGGCCTCGGGCCTCAAGGCCAGGCTCGACGTCAAAGCCCTGCCCCGCGGCTCATACATCGTCCGCATACACACGCCCCTGGGCGTCACAGCGAGGAAGCTGATACTGCAATAAGCATTAATACAAACAGGTGATTATTCTTACAATGCCGGCAAAGGATGTCTTTTTTGCCGGCTTTTCAATATTTTTTCGTACTTTTGCATTTTATTCTGTCCGATGGTAGAGTATAGGAAGCACATATTAGACAATGGGTTGACGGTGTTGACGCACGAGGCTTGGGATACACCCCTGGCCACGGTGAACACGCTGTATGGTGTGGGTTCGCGCGACGAGGACCCGCAGCGCACGGGCTTCGCCCACTTGTTCGAGCACCTGATGTTCGGCGGCACCAAGCGTGTGCCCGACTTCGACCGTGCGGTGAGCTCGCTGGGCGGCGACGACAATGCCTATACCAACTGCGACTTCACGAACTATTATATTACCGTACCCGCCGGAAGCCTGCCGGCGGCCCTGATGCTCGAGGCCGACCGCATGACGGGCCTCGACATCGGCCATAAGGCCCTGGAGGTGCAGAAGAGGGTAGTGACCGAGGAGTATAACCAGCGCTATATGAACCAGCCCTACGGCGACGTGTGGCTGCTGCTGCGGCCGCTGTGCTACAAGGTGCACCCCTACCGCTGGCCGACCATAGGGGCCGACATACGCCACGTGGGCGAGGCCACGCTGGAGGATGTGCGCGCTTTCCACGAGCGCCACTACCGTCCCGACAATGCCATTGTCGCCGTGGCAGCACCGACGAAGCACGACGAGCAGCTGCGGATGGTGCGCGAGGCGTTCGAAATGTGCGGAGCGCAAGGCATGCGTGGAGAACGCTGTGCGGCGTGCGAACCGGAGCAGACAGAGCGGCGCGAGCTGCGTGTGAAGAGGGCTGTGCCGACGCCGATGGTGTATGTGGCGTGGCCTATGTGGGAATATGGCGACCGGAGGTTTCGCATGTGCGACCTGATAAGCGACCTGCTGGGCAACGGCAGCAGCAGCCGGCTGCACCAGCGGCTGGTGCGCGAGCGCGGGCTCTTCGTGGAGGCCGATGCCTGCATCAGCGGCGACACGGGGCCGGGCCTGATGGTTGTGAGCGGCAAGGTGGCCGAGGGTGTGGACACCGACGAGGCCGTGGCGGCCCTGCGCGACGAGACGTCGCGGCTGGCCCGCGAGGGCGTGGCGGACTACGAGTTGCGCAAGGTGCAGAACAAATACGAGAACACCTTCGTGTACAGCCAGTACCGCGCTGCCGACAGGGCGCAGGCGCTGTGCTACTACAGCTGGCTGGGCAACACCGAGCTGGTGAACCGCGAGCCGGAGGAATACCGCCGCATCACGGCCGACGACATACAAAGGACGGCACAGGAGCTGTTTGTGCCGCACAAAGAGAACGTTCTGTATTATGAAACTGAAAGATAGGATAGCAGCGGCCTTTGGCCGCCTGGCCCAGCGGGTGGCTGGCGTCGACTGGAATCTTGTGGGGCGCAAGGTGGCGCGGTTTATGAACCGCGTGATGCACAAGATACTGTTCGAGTGGCTGATGCCAAAGAAGTACCGCGGGCTGAAGAAGCGCGAGATATTCGAGATAATCTTCAAGAGCGACACGCCGGCGGGCAAGAAGTTCGACGTGTGGCTGCTGGTGGCCATAGTGGCCAACATAGCGGTGCTGATAGTGGACAGCCTGTTCGGCTCGACGAGCACCATGATAGACGGACTCTCGCGGTCGTGGGGCTGGTGGATAATAAAAGTGCTGGAATGGGGCTTCACGCTGCTGTTCACCTTCGAGTACTACCTGCGCATCTATTGCCTGAGGCATCCGCTGAAGTATGTCTTCTCGTTCTGGGGCATCATCGACTTCCTCTCCATCTTCCCGGCCTACCTGAGCATTTTCATCCCCACCACGCAGGCCCTGACGGTGCTGCGACTGCTGAGGGTGATGCGCATATTCCGCATCTTCAAGATGAGCCGCTTCCAGATAGAGGCCTACCACCTGCTGTCGGCCCTGAAGAACAGCGCTGTAAAGATTATCATCTTTATGTTGTTCATGCTTGTGGCCGCCGTCATCCTGGGCACCATGATGTACAGCTTCGAGGGCCACGTCAATCCGAGTTTCGACAGCGTCCTTACCGGCGTATACTGGGCTGTGGTGACTATCACCACGGTGGGCTACGGCGACGTGGCGCCGGTGACCGGCGCGGGCCGCTTCCTGGCAGTGCTGGTGATGCTGCTCGGCTACTCGATAATAGCTGTGCCCACGGGCATAGTGGTTGGCGAGACCATTGCCGAGAGCAAGCGTCCGGACCGTGGGCCGAGGCTCACCGCCGCCCAGCGCGACTACGACGACGATGAAGACGAGGACGAGGCGATAAAGAATTAGGGAGTTCAGGGAGTTCAGGGAGTTCAAGGAGTTCAAGAATATTGGAATTATGAAATATAGATTTATATTGCTATTGTTGGTCTTCACCTTTCACCTTTCACCTTTCACCTTAAAGGCGCAGACGGTGAGCGGCACGGTGACCGACCAGAAGAGCGGCGAGACGCTGATAGGCGCCACGGTGCTCGACATGGGTAGCGGCAAGGGTACGGTGACCAACGCCTACGGCCGCTACACGCTGACGCTGAAGAGCGCTGCCGCCGACCTGAAGATAAGCTACATAGGCTATCAGGCGCAGAGTCACCATGTGGAACTGAAAGGCGACGTGAAGCTCAACGTGGCTCTGGAGCCAGCTTTGGAGCTTGAGGAAGTGACCATCACCGCCGAGCGCATGAGCAGTCCGAAGGTGAGCCAGATGAGCGCCATAGAGGTGCCCGTGGAGCAGATAAAGCTGGTGCCCGTGATGTTCGGCGAGGCCGACGTGCTGAAGGCCATACAGCTGCTGCCTGGCGTGCAGAGCGGCACCGAAGGCACCAGCGGCATATATGTGCGTGGCGGCGGCCCCGACGAGAACCTGTTCCTGCTCGACGGCATACCGCTGTACAACGTCAACCACCTGGGCGGCTTCTTCAGCGCTTTCAACAGCGACGCCCTGAAGAACGTGACACTTTACAAGGGCAGTTTCCCGGCGCATTTCACCGGCCGCATCTCGAGCGTGCTCGACATCACGACCAACAACGGCAACGACAAAGAGTGGCACGGCAGCGGCTCGATAGGCCTGCTGGCTGCCAAGGTGAGCGTCGAAGGCCCGATAATAAAGGAGAAGACCACCGTGAGCCTCTCGGCGCGCCGCACCTACGGCGACGCGTTGATACAGCCCACCCTGATGCTGGCGGCCACGCAGGTGGACGGTATGAAACGCCTCAATGCCGGCTACTACTTCTACGACCTCAACGCCAAGGTGACGCATCGCTTCAGCGACCGCAGCCGCCTCTACGGCACCTTCTATATGGGCGACGACAAGGTGTACCTGCGCACCAAGATTGGCGAGAGTGGCGACGACAGCTTCAGCGAGTGGTTGAAGCTGGGCTACAACTGGGGTAACCTGGCCACCGCCGTGAGGTGGAACTATGAGTTGACACCCAAACTGTTCATGAACCTCTCGGGCTCCTATACACGCTATCGCAACGACCTGGACCTGGGGTCGGAGATGGAGATGCACTACGGCTACCACAACAGCCTGACAGAGACGCAGGAGATAGACATGAGCTACAACAGCGGCATACACGACCTTTCGTTGCGTGCCGACTTCGACTATGCGCCCACGCCGGAACACAGCATACGCTTTGGCGGCACCTTCACGCACCATATCTTCACCCCCGAGGTGATGGGCGCCAAGGTGGCCTACAGCGACGCCGACACAGCTGTGAGCCAGGACACCACCTTCGGCGAGAGCAAGGTGAGGGCGCAGGAGATGGTGCTGTATGTAGAAGACGACTGGTCGATAACCGAGGCCTTGAAGGTCAACGCAGGTGTGGCGCTGAGCGGTTTTGCCGTGCAGGGGACTTTCTACCCCTCGGTGCAGCCGAGAGTGAGCGGCCGCTTCATGGTGACCGACGACATATCGGTGAAGGCCGGCTACAGCTATATGACGCAGTATCTGCACCTGCTGTCGAGTAGCAACATCAGTCTGCCCACCGACCTGTGGGTGCCGGTGACGGCGAGGATAGCCCCGATGAACAGTCACCAGGTGGCCATGGGCGTGTTCTACTCGTGGAAGAGCCTGGTGGATTTCAGCGTAGAGGGCTACTACAAGAGCATGGACAACTTGATGGAATACAAGCCCGGCAGCTCGTTCTTCGGCACCAGCGCCAACTGGGAGGATAAGGTGTGTATGGGCCGCGGATGGGCCTATGGAGTGGAGTTCCTGGCACAGAAGAGTGTGGGCAAGATCACCGGTTGGCTGGGCTACACATGGAGCCGCACGTGGCGCCAGTTCGACGAGTTGAACGGCGGCGAGCGTTTCCCCGCCAAGTACGACCGCATACACGATGTGTCGCTGACGCTGCAGTACCGTCCGAACGATAGGTTCGACTGCGGCCTGACCTGGGTATACAGCACCGGCAACACAGCCACACTGGCCTTCCACCGCATGGAGACGAATGCCGAAGTATACAGCTACTATGCTGTCAACTCGGTCGACTTCGTGGAGCAGCGCAACAACTACCGCCTGCCGGCATACCACAGGATGGATGTGAGTTTCAACTTCCACCGCAAGTTCACCCACGGCAGCCGCACGATAAACATAAGCGTATATAACGCTTACAACCGACAGAACCCCTTCGTTATCTATCCCAGCACGCAATACTTGAATGTCGGCAGCTACAAGACTGTGCTTATGCAGCGGTCGCTCTTCCCGTTGTTGCCTTCGATAGCTTACACCTATAAATTCTGAAAGCCATGAGAAAGAAGTCTATATATATGATGATCCTGGCCGCCCTGCTGGCCGTGGGGTGCGAGAAAGAGATACCCCTCGACACCGAAGGAGTGGAGCCCCAAGTGGTTGTCACCGGCAGCGTGTTGGCCGGCGAGGCGCTGAATGTGCACCTCACCTACAGCCGCCTCATTTTCGGCTGGCACGACGCAAATGAGGAATACAACTTCGATGAGATTGACAACGCCACGGTGAGTCTTGTGGCCAACGGCGTGGCGATGGGCGGAGCGTTGCGCGACAGCGGATACTATGAGTTTGGATATGTACCGCAGGAAGGCGACAAGCTGGACCTCAGGGTTAACGTGCCTGGCCACGACGAACTGTCGGCCACAACGACGGTGCCACACAGGCCGGTGCTGACCGACTTGCGTTCGTCGGTGCGCAATACCGACGAATACGAGGTGCATATCGACGTGCGCTTCAAACTCAAGGACAAAGAAGGCGAGGACAACTACTATAGGCTGAAGGTGTTCCTGTATGACACAACAGTATATCGGTATGTGGACTACCAGGGCGACACAGTGACCGAAATGTATGCCAACGAACCGGAGCAGATGTATTTCTCGTGCAACGACGCAGCGATAAATCCGTTTGGCATCTCGGATGTCAGCATAGACGAGGCGGTGACATACCACTCGCTGTACTTTACCGACAATGCCTTCAGCGGCGAGAACCACGAGGTGCACCTGACGTTCACGCAGTGGACGGGTGGGTATTATGAAAGATCGAGTAGCACGTCGAATAGGCATGTGGAGGTTGAGGTGGTGGCTATGTCGCGCGACCGCTTCCTCTACGAGCAGAGCGTCCAGGCGAGCTGTGAGAGCGACGACTTGGGACTCTTCCAGGAGCCTGTGCCCGTGCACAGCAACATCAAGAACGGTATAGGTATCTTTGCCGGCACGGCACAGAGTAAGTTGAAAGCGGAGGTGGCGGAATGACCAAGGTGATTATAGCAGACCGTACGCACGACGTGCTCGAAGAACGGCTGAAGGAGGCCGGCTTCGAGGTGAGAGTGGAGCCCGACCACGACTATGAGTCGTTGGTGCAGGCGGCGCAGGGTTGCGACGGCCTGGTGGTGCGCAGCAAGGTGAATATAGACAAAGGGTTCATAGACCGCGTGCCGTCGTTGCGCTGCATCGGCAGGGTGGGGGCCGGAATGGAGACCATCGACGTGGAATATGCAGAGAGGAAAGGTGTCCGTTGCCTGAATAGCCCAGAGGGCAACCGCGACGCTGTGGGTGAGCATACCGTGGGTCTGCTATTGGCGCTGCTCAACAACATAGCACGTGCCGACGCTGAGGTGCGGCGAGGACTGTGGCAACGGGAGGCCAACAGAGGCTACGAGCTAGGACCGTTGACGGTAGGCATCATAGGCTACGGCAACATGGGACAGTCTTTCGCCAAGAGGCTGGCGGGCTTCGGATGCGGAACTGTGGTGTACGACAAATACAAAGAGATAGGCTCGCTGCAAGAGGTGCAAGAGAAAGCCGATGTGGTGAGCTTCCATGTGCCGCTGACCGACGAGACTCGGCACTACCTGGATGCACAGTTCATAGAGAATATGGCCAGGCCATTCTTCCTGCTCAACACCTCGCGCGGCGCAGTGGTGGACACCGAGGCGCTGGTGCAAGGACTGGAGAGCGGCAAGGTGCGCGGCGCGGCCCTCGATGTGCTGGAATATGAGAACATGCAGGCCGACGGGCTGGGCGATGTGCCGGAGTCGGTTCGACACCTGATGCAGTCGCCGCGCACGGTACTGACACCGCATGTGGCTGGATGGACCGTGGAGTCGAAATATAAACTGGCGGCTGTGCTTGCCGACAAGATAATTGACGTGTTGAAATGATAATAGTAGGCAACAGTATTGTAAGCGACGACATAGCCGACAGATGTTTCGGCTGCGACCTTGCGGTGTGCAAAGGTGCCTGCTGCGTTGACGGCGACAGCGGAGCTCCGCTGCTGGAAGAAGAGGTGGCAAAGCTTGAGGCTGTGCTGCCCGAGGTGTTGCCGCTGATGACCGACGAGGGACGTGCCGCCGTAGAGGCGCAGGGCGTGGCTGTGCGCGACAAAGACGGCGACCTCGGCACCCCGCTAATAGATGGCGGTGCTTGTGCCTATATCACTTACGGGAAAGACGGTTGTGCCCTATGTGCTTTGCAGGGGCACTACAAGCCAGTGAGTTGCCACCTGTATCCGATAAGGGTTGAGGACTATGGTGAGTTTACGGCTGTGAACTATCATCAGTGGGACATCTGCCGCTGTGCCCGCGGCAAGGGTGAACCACTGTATATATGCTTGAAAGAACCGCTGGTGCGTCGTTTCGGCAGCGAGTGGTACGAAGAATTGTTGGAACAGATAAAACAAAGAGAGACAAATGGATAAGAAGAAACAAACAAGATTGGTCATAATCCTTGTGGCCGCCATACTTGTGGTTGACCAGATAGTGAAGATACTGGTGAAAACCAATATGCAGATTGGCGAGGACATACCACTGATTGGCAATTGGTGCCGTCTGCATTTCATAGAAAACGCAGGCTTTGCCTTCGGAACGCAGTTTGGCGGCACGGTGGGCAAGATTGTCCTCACCTCTATTCGTCTGGTGGCCTCGGCAGCCATAGCGTGGTTCATTGCGCATATGATAAAGACCAAGACGCGGACGTCGTTGATAGTGGCCTTTGCGCTGGTGCTTGCCGGTGCGGTGGGCAACCTGATAGACAGCCTCTTCTACGGCCTTATATTCAATGAGAGCTACTATAGCGTTGCCACCCTATTCCCGGCAGAAGGCGGCTATGCTCCGCTTTTCCAGGGGAAGGTGGTTGATATGTTCTATTTCCCTCTGTTTGAATTCGATTGGCCGAGTTGGGTGCCTTTCGTCGGTGGAGAACACTTCGAATTCTTCAGCGCCATATTCAATGTGGCCGATTCTGCGGTAACAATTGGCGTGATATGGCTAATGGTAGAATATTTTTTCTTTGAGTCAAAGCATTCAAAATCAGAGAAGACTGTTGAGGACGGATTGGAAAAGTGAAAAAATTTTTTGCCAGTTTGCAAAAAGTTTGTACTTTTGCACTCCGAATTAAGCGATGGCGTCGTAGCTCAGTTGGTAGAGCGAAGGACTGAAAATCCTTGCGTCACTGGTTCAAATCCAGTCGATGCCACCACAAAGAAAGGAGACTCATGTGAGTCTCCTTTCTTGTTTATTGTTTCACCACGGTGTTTGTCTTGCCACCTGAGCGCAGTAGGTAGATGCCTGCCGGCAGGCCGTGGAGGTCGATGGTGATTGTTTGATTGTTTGATTGTTCGATTGCTTGAGTGTTGATCAGGCGGCCAGTGACATCATATAGTTCTGTAGTGCCGTTGGCACCCTTGACGATGATATGACTTGTGGCAGGGTTGGGTATACCGACAAGTGTTGAGAGTCCGCTACTTCGGCAATATGTTCTGTGCCGCCGAACAGCGTGTGTATCTCTTCAATATAGTTCACCAGCGAGTGCTGGAGGAAATTCCAGTAGGTCGGCAGTTGGTTGCTGCTCAACTTCTTTGTGGTAGAGATTTCCATAGTAAGCTCCAGGCAGTTGTAGTAATAGTTGAAATAATCCTGGCGTCCTCCAGTGATGACATACCAGTCGCCACCCGCGGTATAGCCGCAACTGTAGGTATCGTTGAAGTGGTTGGCATTGTAAGTCCGGCTAGTGTCGACGAAACGCTTGCAAACGTCAATCCACCAGGCTGACATAGGATGAGGGTTTTGCACCGAGGTGTAGGAGTCCCAGGGGTAGTTCATCACTTCGGCGCCGCCGTGTAGATTGGCGCTGAGACGGAAGTTGTGCCGGTCGAAATAGGATATCATGGCTGAATTTTCCTGTTGCAGGGCAGGCTTGGTATCGGTAAAGGGGTTGGGGTAGTTGCGGTTGAGGTCCACATTGTTTGCGTTGTAGCGGCGTGAGCTCTGGACGCTGTTGTTGCCGCCATAGTAGGTGCCGTCGGGGTTGGCCAGGGGGTTGATGCAGATACGGGTGTGGTCGATGAGGTCGGTATATTGTGCGTTGGTGCCGTAGCCATGGAGCAGGGTGTCGATAAGGTGCAGCATCATTACGTAGCCTGTGATTTCGTCGCCGTGGATAGTCGAAGAGTAAAAGAATTCCGGCAGTGTGGGATTGGTGGGGTAGGCGGTGATTTCCATGCTGAGGATAAGGCGGCCGTTGACGCTGGTGCCTATGGTGTCGAGACGGCAAAGGTTGGGGAAGTCGTTAGCCCATTTCTGCATCATCTCAACATATACTGAGTAGGTCGGGTAACGATCCCAGTTGGACATTTGGGCAACGGTGGTGGCCATTGTCAATGCTTTGGGTTCAGGCTCGTCCACCGGAGGGAAGGCATCGGGACGGGGCTTTAGCTGTGCGCTAGCAGTGGCCATGAAAATCAGACAAGCAGAAATGGTGAGAAACTTATTCATCGGTATCGTTGTTTTTCGAGGTGCAAAAGTACTAAAAATAATTCACACGGCAATATTTTTTATGTTATTGTCGTTATATATTCACTATGACGAGCCGTATTCTGGTTGTTGACGACGAAGAGGACCTTTGCGAGATACTGCGCTTCAATCTTGAGGCGGAGGGCTATGAGGTCGACACTGCACATAGTGCCGAGGAGGCACTGCCGATATGTGAGGGGCGTCGTTATACACTGTTGCTGTTGGATGTGATGATGGGACAGATGTCGGGCTACGAGATGGCACAGCGTCTGCGTGACAACGGCGACAACACACCAATTATCTTCCTTACTGCCCGCGACACCCACGACGACCAACTGCATGGATTTGGCGTTGGCGCCGACGATTATATCACCAAACCATTCTCGTTCGACACCGTGCTGGCCAGGGTAAAAGCCGTGATGCGCAGAACAAGTGCCTCTAGTTTTACCAGCATTTCAAGTCTTACAAAGAGGGAGCATCTGATATTGGAACTCTTTCAGCGTAATCCCGGCCGCTTCTTCTCGCGCGAGGAAATACTCCAAGCTGTGTGGCCCGACGACACGTTGGTTGGTGAGCGCTCAGTGGACGTGCATATTGCCCGCCTGCGCAAGAAGATGGGTGTGGACGGTAACCGCATTGTAAACAAAACAGGTTTTGGCTATGGACTGGTCTGATGTCATATTGCTTATCCTCACAGCTGTCATATTGTTGCTTTACATCAGGTTGATGCTTAAGAACAAGCGCTTGCGGCAGATGGCCGACGAAGCCAACCGTCTGCGATGTGAGGCCGAGGCGGCGTGGCAACGCAACCGACAGCTGAAACAAGAGATGACCTCCAATATTGCCCACGAACTGAAGACTCCAGTGGCCTCTATACGCGGCTATCTGGAGATACTGCTTTCGGGCAAGCCTGTGGACGAAGAACGCCGTCGCCACTATATTGAGCGCAGCTACAGCCAAACGCTGCGGTTGAGCGATTTGATACAGGATGTGTCGCTTATCAACAAGTTGGAAGAAAGTGCAGATCTTTTCCCGCGTGAGGAGGTTGACGTGCGACAGGTGGCGCAGGAAGCCGCCGACGAGTTGACCGACAAGGCTACTGTCAGAGGAGTTGGAATCGAAAACAATCTGCCACCCATGCCAATGCTGGGCAATCGTGAATTATTATATGGCGTTTTCCGTAACCTGATGGAAAACTCCATTGCCTATGCTGGCACAAATACACGCATTGTGGTGGAGACATATAAAGAGAGTCCAGATCACTACTTTATACATTATTATGATACAGGATGCGGAGTCCCTGACGAGTATCTCTTGCGACTTTTCGACCGTTTTGTACGTATAGACGAAGGCCGCTCGCGTTCGGATGGCGGCACAGGATTGGGATTGAGTATTGTCAAGCATGCCGTTCTTTTCCACGGTGGCGAGATATATGCCAAAAACCGTTCCGAAGGTGGTCTTGAATTCTTCTTCTCACTGAAAAAACAATAAAACCATGCATACAACACCGATACAGATACGCTTCAACGACGTGGACCAGATGGGACATGTCAACAACGCCGTCATCATGGAGTATTTCGACCTTGGCAAGGATGCCTTCTTCTCATCGCACGGGGTGCCGCCCACCAAGGGCGACTTCACCGTCATGGTGGTGCATTACGACGTTGACTTCCGGGCACAGATACACTACCACGACAGCATCGCTGTCACCACCGAGGTGGAAAAACTCGGCAACAAGAGCCTCACCATCATGCAACGTGTGATAAATACGGAGAGCAACATTGTTTGCGTGGAGTGCCGAACTGTTATGGCTGGCTACCGCCGTAGCACCAACAGCTCCGAAGTCATCCCCGACGAGGTACGGCAGTGGCTATGTAGATAACCTTAAACAATGAACAATATGAAGAAGATATTTTTGCTCGTCGCGGTGGTGTGTGCTCTCGGAATGATGACTGCCTGCAAGAACAATGGCACCGCCGAGGTGGCGGCCGACACAACGGTAGACACCGTGCCGGTGGCCAGCAACCAGTACGACGACCAAGGACGCAAGACCGGCTATTGGGCGTATGAGATGCCGTCGGGATGGCGTGCGGAAGAGAACTATGCCAACGGAGTCCTGGACGGACCGGCGGTATATGAATCCTATAAACAGGAAATGCGGATGGAGGTGAACTTCTGCAATGGCGACGAATGTGGTGAGTTTAAGTATTTCTTTAAAGGGAAGCTGGACACGCATATCACCGACATCGTCAAGGTGGACACCATGATTAACGGCTACCTGGTCCACTACCGTGGCTATATCAAGGAATACTTCGACGACGGCAACACTATCCGCCGCGAGGGTATGGGCTACTATGCCGACAATGGCGACCTGCTAGGCGAAGGCTACTACATGATTGGCCGCTGGCTGCGGAACGAAAACCCTCTCCACCTCACCCCCGACACCGTCATGTACAACGTGCCGACGCTCTTTTGAAAACAATCGAAAAGGCTGTCACAAGTCCCAACTGTTTTTGAAGGGGGGTGAAATGAGTGTAGTGGGGCTGTTTTAAATAAAAAACATGGTTTTGCAGGGCTGCAATGGGGTGTTTTGGAAATGAAACACACTGTTGCAGCTCCTGCATTATGGTCTTTCGGATGGGGATGGGAGGTTATCGGCGCATTGCCGCCAGCTCCTCGGCGAGGTACTGGCCGGTGAAGTTGTCTTTCTGTCTGGCAAGGTCTTCGGGAGTGCCGCAGAAGGTAATGTTGCCGCCGGCACGGCCGCCGTCGGGACCGAGGTCGATGACCCAGTCGGCCACCTTGATGACGTCCATGTTGTGCTCGATGACCAGCACGCTGTTGCCCTTGTCGACGAGCTTCTGCAGTACGCCGAGCAGTATGCGGATGTCCTCGAAGTGAAGGCCCGTGGTGGGCTCGTCCAATATATATAGTGTCTTGCCGGTGTCGGTGCGCGAGAGCTCGGTGGCGAGTTTCACGCGTTGCGCCTCGCCGCCGCTGAGGGTGGTGCTCTGCTGGCCGAGGGTGATGTAGCCGAGGCCCACGTCCTGCAGGGCCAGCAGCTTGCGCCGCAGCTTGGGGTAGGCGTCGAAGAACTCCACGGCCTCGTTGACCGTCATGTCAAGCACGTCGGCGATAGACTTGCCTTTGTAGCGTATCTCCAGCGTCTCTCGGTTGTAGCGCTTGCCGCCGCAGACCTCGCATTGCACATACACGTCGGGCAGGAAGTTCATCTCTATTGTCCGCAGGCCGGCTCCCTTGCAGTGCTCGCAGCGGCCGCCGCTGACGTTGAAGCTGAAGCGGCCGGGCTTGTATCCGCGGATGCGCGCCGACGGCAGCTCGGCGAAGAGGCGCCGTATGTCGTCGAAGAAGCCTGCATAGGTGGCAGGGTTGGAGCGCGGTGTGCGGCCGATGGGACTTTGGTCTATCTGTATGACTTTGTCGATATGCTCGATGCCCTCGACGCTGCGGTATGGCAGCGGTACTCGTAGCGAGTGGTAGAAGTGCTGGCTGAGGATGGGCTGCAGGGTGTCGTTGATGAGGCTCGACTTGCCGGAGCCCGAGACGCCCGTCACGCAGACGAACATGCCCAGCGGCAGGTCGAGGTCCACGCCCTTAAGGTTGTTGCCGGTGGCGCCTTTGAGGAAGATATGTTCGCGGCCTTCGACGGGGCGGCGTTGCGGCAAGGCGATGTCTTTCTTTCTTTCCAGATAGTCTAGAGTTATGCTAGATTCTCTAGGAGTTCTAGTTTTTCTAGATAATCTAGGATCACCGGCGAAGAGTATCTTGCCGCCGTGGATGCCGGCGCCGGGGCCTATGTCTACCAGGTAGTCGGCGGCGAGCATCATGTCGCGGTCGTGCTCGACGACGATGATGCTGTTGCCGAGGTCGCGCAGCTGCTTGAGGCTCTCTATCAGGCGTTGGTTGTCGCGCTGGTGCAAGCCTATGCTGGGCTCGTCGAGGATGTAGAGCACGTTGGTCAGCTGCGAGCCTATCTGTGTGGCCAGGCGTATGCGCTGTGCCTCGCCGCCGGAGAGCGATTTTGCGCTTCGGTTCATGCTGAGGTAGCCCACGCCCACGTTGTTGAGGAACGAGAGGCGCTTCAGTATCTCCACCAGCACTTCGTGCGCCACCTTCTGGTCGCGCTCGTCGAGCTGTGGCTCCAGTGCCCGCAGCCATTCCTCAAGCTCCAGCAGGTCCATGCCGGCCAGTTCGCCGATGTTCTTGTCGAGTATTCGGAAAGCAAGGCTTTCGGCCTTCAGGCGATGCCCGTGGCATTCGGGACACGGCACGGTGTTCATGAACGATGCCGCCCACTTCTGCAGGCTGGCGGGGCTCTCGTCGCCCGCCATCTCGGTGATATAGTTCACTATGCCCTGGAACTCGCTGAGGTAGCCTGGGTCCTCGGGGTCTTCGATGCCGGCGAAGTGGTTGCTACCGTAGAGGATGGCGTTGAGGGCTTCTTCGTTGAGGTCGGCCACGGGGGTGTCCAGCGTGAAGTCGTAGTGCTTGCCCATGAGTTCTATCTTGCGATAGACGTAGTTGCTGGGCGAGTATTTTCCAAGCACCTCGATGGCGCCGTCGCGGATGCTCTTCTTGGGGTTGGGGATGAGTTTCTGCATGTCGATTTGCGCCACCTCGCCGAGGCCGTTGCAGTGGGGACAGGCACCGTAGGGCGAGTTGAACGA
>JAFXUY010000065.1 GCA_017524785.1 Bacteroidales bacterium
CGAGGAGATGAGTAACTTCAAGAGCCCGATGATTGAGAAGGTGCGCGGCAAAGGCTTGCTGAACGCCATCATCATCAAGCCCCACAATGGCAAAGAGGCATGGGATGTGTGCCTGAAAATGCGCGACCTCGGTGTCCTCGCCAAGCCCACCCACCAGCACATCATCCGCTTCGCTCCCCCGCTGGTCATCACCGAGGAACAGCTGCGTGCCGCCATGGAACTCATCAAAGAGGCCATCAAGAGCTTTGAATAATCAGCTGTAAGTGTTAAACTGTAAGTTTTAAGTGGCTGTGCCGACCGCGTCAGCCTACTTAAAACTTACAGCTCACAGATTAATACTTTAAAAATATGGAAGAACAGACCTTCAACCCCAACAAAGCAGAGATGCCGCGCAACAGCGAGATACGCCGTGCGGCCCGTTATGCCTTGAAAGGCAACTGGACGCAGGCCGTGCTGGCCACGCTGGTGTTCACCCTCGTCACCGCCGCCGCAGGCTCCATCCCCTTCGTCGGCCTGCTGGTGGTATGTCCGCTGGAGTTTGGCTTCATGCTCTGCTTCCTGCGCCTCGTGCGTGGTGAGGACAGCTCGGAGATGGTGGGCGACCAGTTCAGCGTATTTAACAGGTATGGCCGTGTTCTCGGCACCTCGTTGCTGATGGCGCTCTACACACTGCTGTGGTGCTTGCTGTTCATCATCCCTGGCATCGTGAAGAGCTATGCCTACGCCATGACGCCATACGTGATGAACGACCGTCCCGACCTGGATGCCGATGATTGCATCCACGAAAGCCGCATGATGATGAAAGGTTACAAGTGGAAACTCTTCTGCATGGACTTGAGCTTCATCGGTTGGGCGATACTTTGCATCTTCACGTTGGGTATAGGCCTCCTCTGGCTACAGCCTTATATCGAGGCTTCGCATGCCAAGTTCTACGAGGAGTTGAAGGCCCGTCGTAACAGCTAATGCTCGTTGAGCATACAAGCAGAAAGCCCGAGGCATTTGCCCCGGGCTTTATTGTTTGATTTAGAAAGACTACTTTTAGTCGTCATACTCGAAGTAGGTAACTCTGGTGGAGGTGTAGCTGACCTCGTTGCCAAGAACAGACTCGGAATAACCGTGGGTGTAGGTCTTGGTCTCAGGCCATTTGTCATCGTATTCGTAAGTGTAGTTGTAGGTGTAGTTCTCAGTTTGGCCGTCCTCGACATAGGAGATGGTCTCGCTGACGACATTGTTCTGGCTGCCATACTCGGCGGGGTTTTCAATGAAATAGAAGAAGCCTTTGTAGGGGTTCTTCATTTCGTCGTAGGAGTATGTGATAGTATTGCTGCCTTCAGCGTCTTTCATGGTAACTTTGCTGATGTTTTTGCCGCTCCATTCAAATTCCAGGGCATATTTGTCGGTGCCCTTGGTGGAGATTGTGTTGAGCATTTCGGCAGTGTTTTCGGTGTAGACGGGCATGATGAACTTCATCACGGTCTGCTTGAATGCCATTGCTTTGGCATCTTTGCAGGCTTTGTCGCTGTCATAGCTCTCGAATTCGATTTTTACAATCTTCTTGCCGTCGTGGGTCACTGTGGCAGTGGAGGTAAGTTCGTTGCCATAGTAGCTCTCGAGCTTCGATAATTTGCTGCCATCGTAGGTCAGTTTTGTGACATTGTTGCCCTGCTTAATCTCGTTGAGCTGCTTGCCGTCGTAGGAGAAGATGGTGGTGCCGTCGATTGCACCATCAGTGTTGTAGTAGCTGATGCTGGTGAGCTGTTTGCCGTTCCATGTCCATTTTTCGCTCAGGTACTTCGGTGTGCTGCTGGTGGTGGTGGTTCCGCCATAGGTGTAAGCATTCGACTCGGAGATGTACACTTCGCTGATTTTTTCCTTGGGGTTGTAGACACCCTCTTTGGTGCAGGCTGCAAAGATGCAGGCCACTGCAAGAGCCATTGCTGTTAATGTGGTTTTCTTCATAGATTTATTGTTTTTAAAGGTTTGTATTTTTCTTATTATAACTTATTAGTTGTGTTTTTATTGTACGTGAGGTGGAAATACACGCAGCGGGCCATAAAATAATATGATGCTATTTGCTTATGGTGTAGCGTTTGCGGCATTGGTTGCCGCAGCCGTCGGTCACTTCGGCTTGCAGCTCGTTGGCACCTTTCTTTAGCTTGCCGCTAGCGTTGATGCTCAAGGTGGCAGTCTTGCCATCGTATTCCGCCAGTATCCAGCTGCCGTTCAGGTAACAGTTGTAGGTTTCCACGCCGCTCAAGTCGTCGCCAATCTTCAGTTTGATAATGTTGCCTTTTAGAAGCTTGCCCTCGCTGAAGTTGACGGCTCGTATGGTGGGAAGGGTGGTGTCTACGGCTAGGGTGAACTGGCCGAAGTCGCGTACTTGTGAGGTGTACCATCCGTCGCGGTGGCGTGTCTTGCTGGCATAACGGTGTGTGCCGTCAAGGCGCACCACGGTGACTTTTCCAGGATCCACCCCATAGTTGCCTCGCCCTTTGAGGCTGAGATTGTAGTTCTTGTGTGGGGGGAGGGGATTGATGGTAGGTTCCACCGTGACGATGTTTCCTTCCACTATACGCATGTTGTCGTCGGCATACAGGGTGTAGGGGTGCATCTCTATACGTAAACAATTGCCGTTGTAGATGTATGGGTCGGTGTATCGCATGTCGGTTTTCGGCAATGGACATTTTTTTTCGCCGATGCAATGCACGGTCAACGTCTGTTCGGCGAGGTTGTCCTTGATGTCGTACACGCGCACCTGTATCTTGTGGTCTCCATTGGTCAGGCGGAATATGCCGTCGCCCTGACGCACGGGGACCCATTCGCCATCGGCTCCCGGCAGGGCACGTGTCAGCAAATAGGCCTGGCGTGTGCGGAGGAACAAGGGGAAGTCGACCAAAGCGTTGACCATGCGCGAGGAATCGGTGACAAGACTTTCCGGGGTGAACAAGAAGAACAGATTGCCGTCAAGGTACACCTCCACACGATGTGCGCCGTTTTTTGCTGTGGAGCCTTCTGCTGCGTCGGTGGCATAGATGCCCATGTAGAAAGGCCCGTCGACGCTGACGGTGTTGTCTTTGCCTACGGCCACTGGCGCGCTGGTCAGAGGGTAGATGCGAAGGCCGCGGATGATAGGCTTGATGTTGTCGGTGTATGGCAGCCCGAAAAGCAGAGGATTGAAGAGCCGGGCGCCTGTGTGGAGGTCTTCGGCACCGCCGCGGCGCACCTCGAAGTGCAGGTGGGGACCGCCGCTGCCTCCGGTGTTTCCGCTGTAGGCCACCAGCTGCCCTTTCTTGACGGGCAACTCGTCGGGTGTGAAGAGCCTGCTGATGCTGTATGATTTGCTGTGATACTGTTCGGCTTCCACCATGCGGCCTATCTTGCCGGCATAGCCGTCAAGGTGCATATATACGGTAGTGAAGCCGTTGGGATGCTTGATATAGAGTATTTTGCCGCCGCCCCAGGGCGAGATGCTCACCTTGGCGACATAGCCGTCGGCAGCGGCATACACAGGTTTGCCAATGGCGCCGCCTGTGCGCATGTCGAGGCCAGAATGGAAATGGTTCATGCGAATTTCACCGAAGGTGGCCGAAAGGCCAATGTCGAAGTCCAGCGGATTGCGGAAATAGCCCTGCGGGAGTGGCTGCGCCACTATGTTGAAAGTCGAAAGTTGAAAGTTGAAAATTATGCTGGCGCAGACCAGCAGTATGATGCGGTGTTTCATTGTGCTTTCGAGTTATAGAGTGCTATTCGGTTGATGATGGGAGCGGCATCGCCCTGGAAGTGAAGGACTATTTTCTTGGCGCTCCAATGTCGGGGATTGTCGTTGCATCGTATTATCCGTTTGTAGCCCACGGTGGTGCAGAGAGGGTTGTCAATGTTGGTGTACGGATACAGGTCGTCGTAGGCTTGGGTCCAGAGTTGGACGCTTGTTACCCTTTGCCCGAGCGGTATATATTCCTGAATGACAATGATGTCAAAGTCGGTGACCGAGTCCAGCTCGATGCTTATCCAAGGGTCTTTTGAGAGGGCCGCCCAGTAGGAGTGGTATGCGGTATCGAGTACGTTGGCGGCCTTGTGGCCGGGGCGTCCTAGGGCACGCACCTTGGCACCCTGCGTCATGTCGTGGCTGAAGATACGGTCGCGCTCGGCGTGGAAGGCCATCAACACGGCGCTGTCTTCGGCAGGTATGCGGCCGTTGGTGTCCGGCGGCACGTTGAGCAGCAGCAGGCCATTGCGGCCTACCGAGTTATAGTATATCTCCATCAGCTGGTCGACGTTTTTGGGGTGTTCGTTGGCGTGCCAGAACCACCCGGGACGAATGCTCACGTCGACTTCGGCAGGCACCCATTTGGCGCCGCCTTTATGCCCTGTCTCCAGTTCGGAGGGGTCTGGCTTGTTGTCGGAAGGTGTGGCACCATCGGTGTTCAATGTGCTCCAACAGGGGTCGCCGCAATGGCCTTCCTCGTTGCCCACCCAGCGGCAACCGGGACCGATGTCGCTGAAGATGATGGCCTGTGGGTTTAGATTGTGCATGGTCTGCATGAAGCGAGACCAGTCGTAGCACTGCTTCTTGCCGTTGGGACCTTCGCCGCATGCACCGTCGAACCACTGCTCGAAGAATGGACCGTAGTTGGTGTGCACCTCGTGCAGTGTGTTGACGAAAACGTTGTTATAGTCATCCGTGCCGTAGGTCGGGTGATTGCGGTCCCATGGCGATATATAGACGCCGGCCTTAATGTTGCCTTCGCGGCATGCGTCGACAAACTGGCGCAGTACATTATTGCTGTCATCTACTGTGTGTGTGCTGTATTTGCTTGGCCACAGGCAGAAGCCGTCGTGATGCTTGGCGGTAAGTATGATGCCGCCCATGCCGGCCTGCTTGGCTATATCAACCCATTGCCGACAATCCAATGCTGATGGAGCAAAGACTGCTTTGTTTTCCTCGCCGCTACCCCATTCGGCGCCGGTGAAGGTATTTGGCCCGAAGTGGCAGAACATGTTTATCTCCATTCGTTGCCATGCCAATTGAGCATCTGTAGGCACAGGCCCGTAAGGCTCCGGGCTGGAGCACGACAGCAGTGTTGCTGTGAAAATAAATAACAGGAGCCTACAGCGTCCTACCCCAACGGTCGCGGTTTGTCTCGATGGGCACATATCGTATGGCCGATTTGTTTTTGATTACCATATGCCCCAAGCGTTTCTGCATCAGTTCGCGGTGCTCGCGGATAATGGACATCATACGGCGTTGGTGTGCGACGAACTTCTTGCGGTCGTCTTCGATGTTTTCCATCACAATCGGGTATTCCTCGGGGTCGAAATCGATGTTGCAGTCCAATATCCAGTTGAGCATTGTGTCGTCGTCCATTTCGCGATCCAGCAGGTTGGGGTATACGTTGTTGAACGAGCGGCGGTGCTCTTCTTTGAGTCCGCAGTGCATTTTTATCTCGTTCCAGATATGGTCATAGGTGCTTTCCAGTATCTTGCGGTGAGCTTCGGCTTCGTTGCGCAACTCACGCTCTTTCTTGTTATATACATACGAACTCACAGCCATCACCACGCCCAAGGGCAGGCCAATGAAGACCAATATCAATGCTAATATGTATATAATCAGTGTCAGCACAGTGGTTTACGTATAATTGCCATTATAGATTCAAACTGCAAATATACATAAAAAAAAGCATACTGACCAAAATAAATATATTTTTTGCAGTATTGGAAAAAAGTTGTAACTTTGCACTTTAAATATAACATAAATATATGGACACCATTATCATCTTAGACTTTGGCTCTCAATACACTCAGCTAATTGCGCGTAAGATTCGCGAGCTTAATGTTTATTGCGAAATACATCCTTTCGACAAGATTCCCGCCCTCACGTCCGACGTGAAGGGCGTTGTCTTTTCCGGTAGCCCCTTCAGCTGCAATGCTGCCGATGCTCCCGTGCCCGACATGACGAATATCAAGGGGCGCCTGCCGCTTTTGGCAGTGTGCTACGGCGCTCAGTACCTCGCCAAGTGGGGCGGCGGAAAGGTGCAGCAGTCGAAGATACGCGAGTATGGCCGTGCCAACCTCGCTTTTATTGACAATAGCAACCCCCTGATGAAAGGCATCCCAGAGGGCAGTCAGGTGTGGATGAGCCATGGTGACACCATCGAGGTGCTGCCTGCAGGCTACCGCACCATCTGTTCAACCGACCATGTGCAATATGCCGGCTACCAGATTGAGGGTGAGCCTACCTATGCCATACAATTCCACCCTGAGGTACACCACTCCGTCGACGGCGTTACGCTGCTGCGCAACTTCGTCGTCGGAATCTGTGGTTGCCGTCAGGAGTGGACGCCAGAGAGCTTCATTGAGACTACCGTGGCTGAACTCCGTGCCAAGGTCGGCGGCGACAAAGTCGTATTGGGCCTCAGCGGTGGTGTCGACAGCACCGTTGCGGCCGTGCTGCTCAACCGTGCCATCGGCCATCAGCTCCACTGCATCTTCGTGGACAATGGCCTTTTGCGCAAGAATGAGTTCGAAAGCGTGCTTGAGAGCTACAAGGATATGGGTCTAAACGTAAAGGGTGTCGATGCCAAGCAACGCTTCTACGATGTGCTGGCTGGTGTCACCGACCCCGAGAAGAAGCGCAAGGGCATTGGCAAGACATTCATAGATGTCTTCGATGCCGAAGCCAAGCTTATCACCGATGCCAAGTGGCTCGGCCAGGGAACAATCTACCCCGACGTCATTGAGTCGTCAAGTGTCAAAGGCCCTAGCCAGACCATCAAGAGTCACCACAATGTCGGCGGCCTGCCCGACTATATGAAGTTGAAGCTTGTCGAGCCACTACGCAGCCTTTTCAAGGACGAGGTTCGCCGCGTGGGCCGTCAGCTAGGCATAAAGGACAGCCTCATTGGCCGTCACCCCTTCCCGGGTCCTGGTCTTGCCATCCGTATCCTCAGCGACGTCACTCCCGAGAAGGTGCGTATCCTGCAGGAGGTCGACGATATATTTATCCAGTGGCTCCGCGACAACGGTCTATACGATAAGGTGTGGCAAGCCGGTGCCATGCTGCTGCCAGTGCAGAGTGTGGGCGTCATGGGCGACGAACGCACCTACGAGAGTGTCGTGGCCTTGCGTGCTGTGGAAAGCGTCGACGGTATGACTGCCGACTGGAGTCATCTGCCCTACGATTTCATGGCCAAGGTCAGTAATGAGATTATCAATCGCGTCCGTGGTGTCAACCGCGTGGTCTACGATATCAGTTCAAAACCCCCTGCAACCATCGAATGGGAGTAAACACATGAAAAGAATTTTCCTGATAGTAGCTTTTCTGTTAACGGGGTTGACCGCTTGGTCTCAAGCCCCTGGCACGGCACCGGTGACGGTGAGCAAGGAGACGCAAATGCTCCATGGCCGCAAGTATTACGTGCATATCGTGGAAAAAGGCCAGACTGTCTACAGCATCTCGCGAGCCTATAAGGTCGAGAGCTTCGATGCTGTGACGCATGTCGACATCCATTTTCTGCACCCGGGCGACACTGTGTGGCTGCCTTATCGCGGCCAGTTTGCCGACGAAGAGCCTACTGCGCCTGCCAAAACAGAACAGAAAAACACCACAGAGCCGAAGAATGTCGCTGCCGAACCAAAGAAAGGCGATGTATCTAAGCATGCCTCCCGTACTCAAAAGACTACTGCCGAGCCAAAGACCCCGGTGACACCGCCGCAGGTTCGTGCCACAGGTCGCACCATCAAGGTGGCTGTCATGATGCCTCTGCATCTCAACCAGATTGACGAGATTTCCACCTCCAAGTTTGACATCGAACAGCGTGGCAAGAAGTCTTACCGCCAGTTCGAGTTCATCGAGTTCTACGAAGGTATCACCCTGGCCCTCGACAAGCTCGCCGAGCAAGGCATACGAGTAGAGCTGAATGTGGTCGACGTCAGCGACAATAGCGCCGCCAAGGTCGAGGAGGCTTTCACGAACCACAATGTGGCCGAAAGCGACTTCGTGATAGCCCTCCTGCTGCGCGAATGTTTCGACAAGGCGGCCGAGCTGGCACAGCAGGCTGGCATCTACATTGTCAACCCCATGGCCACCCGAAGCGAGCTCTGCGCAGACAACCCCTACATGGTGAAGATACAGCCTTCCACCAGCGAGATGATGGGCCGCATGCTTGCAAATATGAAGTACGAGCGCCCCAATGGTCACCTCTACATAATCCATTCCAACGCTAAAGCCGAGAAGCCGATGCTAGACGAGTTGAAACGACAGCTCTCCGAGCGTGGCGACATACAGTACACCATCTTCAATTGGAGCCAGAACGCCAAACTGGCCAATGTCCTGAAGACTACACCCAACTGTAGTGTGCTTAGCATCTACGACCAGGGCAAGGACCTTAATCGTGTCTTCGCCGGCAACCTGCTCAACCGTCTGGCAGCCTTCAAAACCAATACTCCTACGCTCTACACCCTCAACGACTGGACCAAGGAGTATACCGACATCGACTATTCCCAGCTACAGTTCCTCAACTACCACACATACTACACTTCATGGGATATGACCAACGAGGTGCATGTCGACTTCCTGCACTCTTTCCGCGAGCGCTATGCCACCGAGCCTACATCGAGTCTGGCTGCTACAGGCTACGACCTTACGCTCTATATCGTCGAGGGTCTGCACAGCAAAGGTGCCGATTTCTGGAGCAATCCTACCGTGGGCGGCGATGAGCTTACACAGCCCATACGACTGCTGCGCCGTCAGGCAGGTCTCGAGAATGTGCGTGCAACACTTTTCCGCATGGATGCTCTTCGCTTCGTGCCTGCTCCCACTAAAAAAGACTGACGCCGAATGATAAACCAAACTACTATTAACAAGGAGTTCCGCGTGACAGGCCCTGGTCTGCACACAGGCCGCACGGTCACTGTCACCGTCAAACCCGCCCCCGAGAACTTCGGCATAGCCTTCCGCCGCACCGACCGCATCAACATAGTGACACAGCCAGCCCTTGCCGACCGTGTCGGCGAGACCTCGCGTGGTACCACCCTGGGCAGCGGCCGTCAGACGATAGCCACCATCGAACATCTTATGTCGGCCCTGCATGGCATGCAGATCGACAATGCCATCGTCGAACTCGACGGCGGCGAGGTGCCTATCCTCGATGGCTCGGCACGTCCCTGGATGCTACAGCTCATCCGCGTGGGTGTGCGTCAGCAGCAGGCCGAACGTCACTGCTTCGATATCAAGGAACCGCTGCACTTCGAGTTTGCCAAGACAGGCTCGGTCTACGACGTTGAGCCTTGCGACCACTTCGCCGTGCATTGCGACATCGACTTTGCCGACAGCGTCATTGGCCGTCAGTCGGCCGAACTGAACGACTTCTCCGAATATGCCGCCAGTATTGCCCCCTGCCGCACCTTCGTCTTCCTCCACGAAGTGGAGCCTCTGCTGCACCTCAACCTCATCAAGGGCGGCTCGCTCGACAACGCTCTGGTGTTCGTCAACAAGGAACTTACCTCCAAACAGCTCAAGCGGCTGGCCAAGATATTCAACAAAGACGAGAGCCTCTTCAAGGTCCACGACGGTGTGCTCAACACCACCGACATCTATTTCCCCAACGAGCCGGCACGCCACAAACTGCTCGACTTCGTGGGCGACATACGTCTTGTCGGTGTGCCACTCAACGCCAAGTTCAACATTAGCAAGCCCGGCCACAAGGCCAACAACGCCTTTGCGCGTTTCATATCAGAATACATCAATAAACAATAAATGATACTTAACGACATCCATCCCAACGCCAAGATTGGCAAGGACGTAAAGATTGACAACTTCACCACCATCTGCGACGACGTCGTCATTGGCGACGGCACTTGGGTGGGACCCAATGTGACCATCTTTCCCGGTGCCCGCATAGGCAAGAACTGCAAGATATTCCCCGGTGCCGTCATAGCCGCTGTGCCGCAGGATCTCAAGTTCGCAGGCGAATATACCACCGTCGAGATTGGCGACAACAACGTCATCCGCGAGTGCTGCACCATCAACCGCGGCACCGCTGCCAGCGGCAAGACCGTCATTGGCAACGGCAATCTGCTCATGGCCTACGTGCACATAGCCCACGACTGCGTGGTGGGCGACCATTGCGTGCTGGCCAACAACGCCACCCTTGCCGGCCACATCATCCTCGGCGACTGGGTGATTCTCGGTGGCAAGACAGCCTGCCTGCAGTTCATCCACATCGGCTCGCATGTCATCACCCAGGGTGGTGCTCTTATCGACAAGGACATCCCGCCCTTCGTCAAAGGCGCCCGCTATCCCATACAGTATTGCGGCGTCAACAGCCTCGGCTTGCAGCGTCGCGGTTTCTCGCGCGAGGCCATCAACAACATCACCGACATCTACCGCTACATCTTCGTCAAGGGCCTCCCTCTGGCCGAAGCCGTCGAGCAGGTGAAGGAGAAATACGGCAACACCGACGAGGGCAAACAAATCCTGGCCTTCATCGGCAACGCCAACACAGGCCTCATGAGCGGTTTCCGCTCGGTGCGCAAAGACTGACAGATTAGCAGAAAACCATAGTGATCTCGACAATGGCAACGCGCTTGCCGTTGTCGGGACTTTCTATTATGGTCTGGTAGAACGCCGTGGTGCGGCCGTGCTTCAAGGCTGTGCAGCGCGCCTCGAGGGTTGTGCCTAAAAGGGCAGGGGAGAGGTAGTGAATGCTGGCGTCGAGCGACACCCAGTGCAGGTCGCCCGAATCCAGGCTGTCGCTGTTGCATGCTACGGCGGCGCAGAAGTCGGCTAGCGTGAACAGCGCTCCGCCCATGGCCACGCCGCGGGCGTTGCAGTGCTCCGGTTTTATGCTCATGCTGCAGCTTGCCTCGTGGTTGCCCACGGCCTTTATCTCCACGCCCGTAAGGCAGGTGGCGTAGCGGTCGTTGCCGAAAATCTCGCGTGCTTGTTCAAGTGATGTCATGGGAAATCAGAATTGGTAGGCGATGCCGATGCTGAGCAGCCGGTTGAAGGCCCCGTGGTTCGAAGTCCAGATGCGGTAGGGGCCTGGGCCGTCGTATACGCTGAGCAGCGAGTTCTGGTAGCGTCCTTCGACCATGAGGTGCTGGGTGAAACGGTAGCTCACCTCCGCGGTAAGCGGCAGCAGGTCGGTGCGCTTGTATTTGGCGGCTTGTGTCGGGTCGTCGACGCCACCGTATTCCACCGTGGCGCCCACCAGCACGGCCGGAGCCACACCGGCGGCAAGGCGCAGGCGGCCCTCCAGCAGGTTGTACGACAGCATCACCGGCACTTCGACATATTGCAGTGCAATCTTGCCGTTGTTGTGCTGAATCGACGACCCCTTCTGTGCGTAGGCCAGCTCCACAACCATTCGCCACGGCGAGTCGTCGTCGCCCAAGGCAAAGCTTGTGCCCACGCCGGCGCGCAGTCCGGGGTGGTTATATTTGCCTGCGTCGTCGCCGTCCACCTGGCACAGGTTCAGTCCGGCAAAGACCTTGGCGTCGAAACGCTGTGCCCAGACAGAACTGAACGTTGAAAGTTGGAAAGTGGAAATAATAAGTATCCAGATAATCTTTTTCATAGTCCTAATTCTTTGCGCAGGTTGTCGGCGCTGGTGAACACAATGCCGCGCATGCCTAGTTTGCATGCGGCGGCCACGTTGTCGGGGTTGTCGTCGACGAAGGTACACTCTTCGGCCCGCAGGCCGTAGCGGTCGAGCAGCACCTGGAACAGACGTGGGTCGGGCTTTATCAGCCGCTCGGCGGCAGAGACCACATAGCGGTCTATCATCTGCAGTATAGTGAAACGCTCGCGTGCCGTTGGGAATGTCTCCATGCTCCAGTTGGTGAGGCCGTAGACCTCGTAATGCCGCATGACCTCCCCCAGCAGCTCGCGCATGCCCGGCACCTCGCCGGTGAGCATGTCGAAGTAGCGCTGGTCGAAGAGTTCTATGGCCTCCTTGTACTCGGGAAAGCGACCTACAAGTTCGGCGGTAAGCTCGGCGGTGCTTTCGCCGGCATCTATGCGGCCGCGCCACTCGTTGTCCACCACATGCCGCAGGAACCACCACGCCCGCGCCTCGTCGCCGAAGTATTCGGTGTAGACCAGCTCGGGGTGCCACTGCACCAGTACGTTGCCGAAGTCGAAGATTATGTTTTGCATAAAAAAAGAAGTGTGCGTTATTCTTACAAGAGGATAACGCACACTGCACTGTTTTATTGTACTTACTGCAGCTTGAATGTGATGGGAATGTTGTACTGCACGCGGACTGGCACGCCTTGTTGCATGCCGGGCTTCCACTTGGGCATGGCATTGATTACCCGGAGTGCCTCGGCGTCGAGTTCCTCGTTGACGCTGCGTAACACTTTTGCATCGCTGACGGTGCCGTCTTTCTCGATGACAAAGGTGATATACACACGGCCTTCAACCTTGTTGTTCTTGGCCATTACGGGGTACTTGATGTTCTCGGCCAAGTACTTGTAGAGGGCTTCCACCCCGCCGGGGAATTCGGGGTCCACTTCCACAACTTTGAACACCTCGTCGGTGTTGGCAGCCAATGGCGCCGATTCGTCGACTTTGGTGGCTTCAAACGGAATCTCCTCCTGCTCAACGGCTTCTCCGTTGGCCGGCTTGCAGCCCACCATCAGCAGCAGCATCGCCACGGGCAGCGCCGCCGCCACTTTCTATGCGCCGAAGCGCGTTCTTGTTTTGTTCATCATAACGATACGTTTTTTGATGTTAATACTTTGGAAATTATTTGTGATATGGCCATATCCTGTACCGGTAGCCTGCCTGTAGAGCAGGTGTAGATAGTCCTCGCGGCCGCAGGCACCTATCGACGCCGCGTCGGCCTGGAACTCGTGCACGGCCCTTATCTCGCGCATGATGAGCCATGCGAAGGGGTTGAACCACGCCCCGCGACACAGCAGCCATGCAGCCAGAAGGTCGTAGGTGTGGTTGCGGCTCACGTGGTACGACTCGTGTGCCAGTATGCAGCGCAGCTCGTCGTCGCTGAGGCCCCGCGTGCCCACCACTATCTGGTTGAAGAAGGAGTAGGGCGCCGTTTCGTCGTCGAGCAGTATGAGCGATGCCTTGCGGGGAATGTCGAAGCCGTCGGCCGCCGTGTAGACGGTGTGTCGGCGGCGGAGTTTGGCGATGGCAATCGCCTGTGCCCCCAGCTGGAACAGCAGGTACCCCAGGCACAGCGCAATGCCAATTAGGTGGATGTCCGTCAGGTTTATGGTCCGCGACGCAGCATTGGCCGAAATGTCAATCTCGTCAAGCGTCATCATGTACCCCTCTGTGGGTATCACCTTCTGCGATGCCGACGCCAGGTTCCCGGGCAACGTGAACCACGGGAATACGATGCTGAACCACAGCGTCGTCATCAAATACACAACACTCAGCTGCAGCCAGCGGTCGCGCCGCAGCGTCAGGCGGTAGAGACCGTAGAACAGCCCCGTCGCCAAGGTCGATAATATTATCCAGTGTATCATGATCTGGTTAGTGGTTAAAGGTTAATGGTTGATGTCTTGGGGCTGTTTTGTCAACTTTCAATTTCCTTGCCGATGGCCTCCAGGTCCTCGAGCGACACCTCGTTCTTGTCCACCAGGAAGCTCACCAGCGCCCGTGCCGACGAGCCGAAGTAGCGCTTGGCAAAGCCCTTCAGCTGCTGCTGCATGTACTCCTCGCGGCTGACGAGCGGGAAATACTGGTTGTTGCGGTTGAAGGCCACGTGCGACACATAGCCTTTCTGCTCAAGAATCCTCACCACCGACAGCACCGTGTTGTACGTTGCGGCACCCTCGACAGCCGACACAATCTCGTTGGCAAACCCCTTGTCGACCTTCCATACGGCCTGCATCACCTGCTCCTCGGCCTTGGTCAATTCCTTTAGTTCTTTTGTCTCCATAATTAAAAATGTAATTCTATAATTAAATTTCTAGTTAAGTAACGATGTATTTCGTTTAGTATTGTGTGCCGATGAAAATTTTTTTTCAATTTTTTCTTTCAGTCTCGAAATTAGACAATTTGGCGATATTTCGTATTGTATTGAAATACAAATCAATACGATATAGCCATAAATCAGGGTCTAACAGCCTATAAATCAGGTATAAGTAGCCACCCTCTCTTACTCAACGCCTACTCATCCCCTTGTCATCTCCTTATCAACTATTACTCAAGTAAGAGATGGTAAGTCTTTTAATAGTTGTTAACAATTCCATTGCTAGTAGTTGATACCTGGTCATCCTTATCCGTACCCCTGCCTGACCCTGGTCGGCCGTCTGCAATACAATAGCGAAAACGCCGAGGGCGCTATATACTAGCGGTTGTGGTACATCGATTTTGACCCCGTCGACAAAGGTGGACTGTATACAATATAATTGAGCTGGCAGCGTTATTCTCCATCGGCGAGGAGGGCGAGACCCTCATGGTTATAAGGATAATTGAATATTATTAAAAAATAAACGGGAGCGACCATTTGGTTGCTCCCGTTGTTGTCTTTGTTGTCCGTGTTGTCTTTCGACTAGCGGCCCTTGTACATATCGTCGTAGTACTTCTGGTAGTCGCCCGAAGTTACATTGTCCATCCACTCCTGGTTGTCGAGATACCAACGGACGGTCTTCTCGATGCCCTCCTCGAATTGCAGGCTGGGCTCCCAGCCAAGCTCCCGCTGCAGCTTGCTGCTGTCGATGGCGTAGCGCATGTCGTGGCCGGCACGGTCGGTGACGTAGGTGATGAGGTCCATGTCGGCGCCTTCAGGACGGCCCAGCAGGCGGTCGACGGTGTTGATGACCACCTTGATGATGTCGATGTTCTTCCACTCGTTGAAACCGCCGATGTTATAAGTGTCGGCAATCTTACCCTCATGGAAAATAAGGTCGATGGCGCGGGCATGATCCTCAACAAACAGCCAGTCGCGTACATTCTCACCCTTGCCATAGACGGGCAACGGCTTGCGATGGCGGATATTATTAATAAACAGCGGAATCAGTTTTTCAGGGAACTGATAAGGACCATAGTTGTTCGAGCAGTTTGTCACGATGACGGGCATACCATAAGTATCATGATAAGCACGGACAAAATGATCTGAAGAAGCCTTCGCTGCTGAATAAGGTGAATGCGGGTTGTACTTCGTGGTCTCCAGGAAGAACTTGTCACCGTATGCCAGATGATGCTCTGCACTCGATGCCGTCGTAGTAAACGGAGGTTCGATACCCTCGGGATGTGTCAGTTCAAGAGCGCCATACACCTCATCGGTAGAGATGTGATAGAAGCGCTTGCCCTCGTACTTCTCCGGCAGAGACTCCCAATAGAGTTTCGCAGCCTGCAATAACGACAGCGTACCCATCACATTGGTCTTGGCAAAGGTGAAGGGATCTTTGATGGAACGGTCCACGTGACTCTCTGCAGCGAGGTGGATGATGCCATCGACCTTCTTGTCCTGCATCAGCTTGTAAAAAGCATCGAAGTCGCAGATGTCCATCTTCACAAACTCGTAGTTAGGTGCCTTCTCAATGTCCTTGAGGTTTGCCAAGTTGCCGGCATACGTCAACTTGTCGAGGTTAATGACGTGATACTCGGGATACTTGTTCACGAACAGACGAACAACATGGGAGCCAATAAAACCTGCTCCACCAGTAATGACGATTGTTTTCATTTTCTATTTTGTTTTAATTATCTGAATTATTTTCTTTATTAAAAAGACTGCTAAAACCACAGCCGCTATGACAAACAGAGGCATATAATTCTGCAGGTCGTTGTCTATGAACTGATTGAGACCCTGCATAATTCCCTTGCCCAGTGTCTGCATAAATTCCATCATACATTTTTCCCCAGCGTTATCACTTCCATATCCTTAAACACCTTTCCTTCGATAGTCAGGCGGACGAGGGTTCTCTCCTTATGCCAGCCTTGAAGACCGGCAGCACCAGGATTGATATGCAGCAGTCCTAACGTCTTGTCGTATTTCACTTTCAGAATATGTGAATGACCTGCCACAAAGAGCTGCGGGGGATTGGCAAAGAGTGTCGAACGCACGCTGAAGTCATAGTTGCCGGGATAGCCGCCGATATGTTTGATGAGCACATCGACATCCTCGCACTTGAACCGGTTCAATTCACGGTACATCAGCCGCAGGTCTCCGCCGTCACAGTTACCATAGACAGCCCTGAACGGACGGAAGGCAGCCAGTTTCTCTGCCACCTCCACATTACCGATATCGCCTGCATGCCAAATCTCGTCACAGGGTTCGAAGTAGTGCAGGTACTTCTCGTCCCAATAGCTGTGCGTATCACTCAATATGCCTATCTTCTTCATCACTTAAACCGTTTACGGATAAACTCGGCAATAATCTTCTCCGACTCCACTAGTCCCAACACGCTGGAATCGATGCAGAGGTCGTAACTCTCGGCTGCCCCCCACTTCTTACCCGTATAGTAATTATAGTAGGCAGCACGGTCAGACTCCTTCTGTTCGATGAACTTCCGGGCTGCATCGTGGTCGAGGTGCTGTTTGTTCATGATCTGATCGATGCGATATTTCATCGAGGCGGTGATAAAGACATTCACCGTGTTGGGGAAGTCGCGCAGCACATAGTCAGCACAACGGCCTACAAACACACATGATCCCTCCTTGGCCGCCTTCTGGATGGCATCGCTCTGGAACTGAAAGAGACTCTCTTGCGAGAAGTTCGTCTTATACATACTGCCACCGCTGATGTGCGAGGTCTGTATATTGAACAGTCCCTTGAAGAAACCCTTCTTCTCGTCGTTCTGTTCGAAGAACTTCTCACTGAATCCGCTCTCCTTAGCCGCCAAATTCATGATTTCCTTGTCGTAGTACTTCGCCTGAAAATCGAGCGCGAGCATCCTTCCGATGTCGTGTCCCCCGCTTCCAAGCTGCCTTCCTACATTGATGATAATATGCTTCATGAGTGTTTGATTTTTTTCATATACCATATCAGCATGGGAATCGTCATCGCAAACGATCCGAAGTCACTGGCGGGCATCGCATACCACACACCATCCAGATCCCATAACAAGGGGAACACGTATGCCATCGGCAACAACAGGAAGAGTTGTCGCGAGAGCGAGAGGAAGATGCTTACTTTCACCTTTCCGATGCACTGGAAGAAATTAGTGATGGTAGCCTGTGAACCGACAACGAAGAACACCAGCATATCGAGCTTGATGCCCTTTGCAGCGAGGTCAAGCAACGTCGCATCTGTCGTAAAGATACGGGCTATCTGCCTTGGGAAGAGCATTGAGAGTCCCCACCCCACCAACAGGATGGCCGTAGCACAGGCAATCGCTAACCACAGACAACGGAACATACGGTCGAACTTCACAGCACCGTAATTATAACCCACAATCGGCTGCATACCCTGAGTGATACCGATTACAAACATGAAGAACACCATCACCACGGAGTTGGCTATCGAATAGGCACCCACGGCCATATCACCGCCATAGCGCACAAACTGGTTGTTCATGAAGATCACGATAATGCAGCTGGTGGCATTCATCAGGAAGGGGGATATGCCAATGCTGATGATATTCCTCACCAAAACACCTTTCAACTTATAGATGCCCCGTTTCAAGTGCAGCAGTTCTTTCGGATTGGAGAATATCCACATCTGCCAGCAGAGCGCCATCGACTGAGAACTGATTGTTGCCAATGCCGCACCGCGGATGCCCCAGCGGAACCACCACACGAAGGCGATGACCAACAACACATTCATGCCCACTGTAAACAATGTGGCATACATCGCATGACGGGGTTTGCCTGCCGCTCGTAGCACGGCATTCATACCGAAGTACATGTGGGTGACCATATTGCCCAGCAGAATCACAATCATGAACTCACGGGCATAAGGCAGTGTCACCTCAGAAGCTCCGAAGAAAAGCAGGATCGGGTCGAGGAACACCAGACTGACCAACATAAACAAGAATCCGATGATCAGGTTCAAGGTGACTGTATTGCCTAACAGATGCTCAGCCGTCTGATAGTCCTTCTGTCCCAGTTTCACACTGATACACGTCGAAGAGCCCACACCCACC